>NZ_FOKY01000039.1 GCF_900112165.1 Brevinema andersonii | reverse complement strand
TTCAAAAACTGCAAAACTAAATGTGTCATAACTGCAAAACTAAATGTTATATGACATTTATACCAAAATAATATTGACAAAGGGTATAAAGAACTGTTACAATAAAAGGATTAAATTTTTAGAATATAGTAGGAGGAAATACCTTGAACAGGATCTTAATTTTACTTGCCTTAGCAAGTTGTAACCTTTTATCCCTAGACGATGAGGGAATAAAAATTAATATGGCACCTAAACAGGCTTCAGCACAACCATCAAAGAATGCGAAAGAAACAAAAATAAACAGTTCAGAAACCGCGGGTGTAGAAAAAGTGAATCGTGTGGTTGGCATACCAAATAAAGAGGAAGGGCAAAACAGTGAGGAAAAACCAACTGTGATAGAACTCTCTTCTGTACAACCACCACGTATTACTCCTATTTCCCAACAAGAACAAGAAGCACAGGAAAAAATCAACCAATTATGGATCCAAAATTTGCGGTCCCGGGAGAATTATTTCGTTTATATGGAGGGTTTGCGTGATAGAACGAGGTTTCAAGAAATCGATATAAAGGAAGATGGCAGCTTTGAAATACAATATATTACCAGGGGAATAGATAATGTACCAAACTTTTACACGGTGCTGTATTATCACCTAATTAAGGTGGTTAGTGATTCACAAGCTGAATATAATGTAGATATAGAACGAAAAACTATGAATCGTGTTGTTCAGATGAGGGCAAAAAGGGATACTGTATTAACAATAAAGCCGAGTGATCCTAGCCAGTTTTCCGGAGACATTATAGGTGTATCTAATATTGATGAGTATAAAGAACAAATTGAAGAAACGTATGAGTTCGGTGGTTATGGTACTTTGTTATATCGACGTGTTCCGGATGAAGAATAATTTTCAGTATGCAAATAATAAAAAGACCAGGATATCCTGGTCTTTTTATTAATTTATCATGTCTCTCTTATCGAAGAAATAGATACATGGAGGAATGATGAAGGAATTACCTTGTTTCACGTATCTTTGGAAAGATTTTCCCATTGTTTTACAGAAGA
>NZ_FOKY01000038.1 GCF_900112165.1 Brevinema andersonii | reverse complement strand
TGGGGCCAGCTCAACAGAAATATGTTAGGATTAAGTCTCGGAATCGACCACACAAGAATTATAGGATCAGGAATGTATGGGAAAGTCCATTATTCCTATTTGTTCGGGAAGTAAGCTTAACAATTGTTTCTAACATAAAACAATCCCTCCCTAATGCTGCGGGAGGGATATTATTTTGATCAACCTAATATCTCCAGTAATAACCATATAATTAATAATATTTTGATAATTTTAGTAAGCATATTCACTCTTCTTAGCTTAGCTCGTCAAAGGAGCACCCCGTCTCAGGCGAGGGGTGCTGAGCCTGCCTGCTTTGGAAAACTATTTTTTAATATGGGTTTTTATCGGGGAAACTTTATTGTTTCCCGAAAATCTTTTCAATTATTGTCCTGTTTTCGGCTGTAAAAGTCGTCGTTAAAGACTTTGCCAACTTGTCCAGCTCGTTATAACTGTGCTTCAAAATCATTCCTATTTTGGATTGATCCTCCTCCCTCAAAATATCGAACGGAATTACCAGCATCAGCGACACATTGTCGGCATCTTGCACCATACTTACGTTGACTTTTACATCCTCTTTCGGGACATCTATTACAGGCATTTCGTATTTTGCCATTTTCTTCTCCTCGTTTTCCGAAGCGGGCGGGGTTGACAAATTTCAAAATTTTCGATATAATTATCTTGCTACACTTCGTATTTTAAGTTTATACTTTTAATATGCGGATTTTTTGCGTACTTGTGCTCTCCAATCAGTCTAATAAGCCTTGCAGTGGCTTGTATGTTCCTGAGTGCAAGTATGTCCGTCATATAAGTACGAAGTGTAGCCGCGTACAAACCCTGCAGGCTTTTCTTTTTCGTGTTGCAGTGTGGAACGTGACACACGGAAACTATCTCAGATTATTTGGGGCAAACTTCTAAAGATCAGCGGGTAATATCTTTTATTATCCGCTGTTTCTATTTAAAACAATCCCTTCCCGGAGCATTTTAGGGAGGGATCTTTCTTTCGGCAGCAGGTGCGTAAGCCTGCCACCTAAGAAAAGGGATTTTCTTTAAAAGTGCAATTTTAAACTTCTCATAACAAGTATGGAAATTATAAAGCTATCAACTAATAAATAAAAATACTCACAAAACACCAAATTTAATGTCACATCTTACTAAAAAGTATGATAATATACTTAGATACACAAAAAAGAGTTTTTTATGAATATATCATCCATTTTAGAGAAATTTCCCAATCAGGCTTCTTGTATTGGGTATTTGGAATAAATTTGTTGGATAGAAATTCATACTTATATAGTATACTAAATTGTATTATGTAAATATATTAAGAAGGCTGACAATGAAAAAAATTTTCTTTACTTTTTAGTATTATTTTTATCGGGCTGTTTTGTGCTGGAAACTGAGCAGGCGTCGTCCGTCCGACGCAAGCAGCAGATCGGCATAAAAAT
>NZ_FOKY01000037.1 GCF_900112165.1 Brevinema andersonii | reverse complement strand
GCACCACGAGTTCATTCTGTGCATTGGTAATAATAGAGTTCACGATATTTGTCACCAAGTTTGTGTGGTAGACGGGGATAATGTTCGTTCGATCCCTGATTACCAATTGATTAACGGTATTGGTAATAACAACATTAACTACATTTGTAATAGAATTAGTTTGTTGCTGAATTATATAGTTTGTTTTCCAGATAGGAATTAATTCGTTTACTCTATTGGTAACGTAAGAATTGATAATATTTGTAATATAGTTCGTAGAAATTGTATTAAGAACTGCAAGATGCTGATTGGTAATCGTGTTTGTGAATGCTATAAATAGATTATTAGTGATAATATTAGTAAAAGTATTAGTAGTTTCTACCAATATTTTATTAGTGAATACAATTAACCGTGTTTCGATGTTTCCAGGCCGCACAGGAACCAGAAAAGAATGTTGAGGCTTATTGGGAACAGGTTTAGGCATAGGCTGCAAATAGGTGATTTCGTCTATATTGGGTTCTGCAACGGCATTTGGTAAGTTCGGATGCATTGCAGCAAGATTGCTGCTTGAAGGATAATTCGGAGGTTTAAATGTAATAACAGGTTGAGCTTGAATAATTGTTTGAAAGTTTTTCGCAATCCAAGGTACAGATTCAACGCTGATGGTATTTTGTTTTTCTAAAGCAGCAATGAATTGATCAGCAATTCGTGCTTCTGTAGAACGTGAAAATCTCAAGCGTAATAGACTGAATGCATATAAAGCTTTGTTATAATTTTTGTTGTAGAAGTAAGCTTGTCCTGTGTATAGCAGCAGTAAAGCTCCATTGTCATAAGCCCAAGGACGTAAAGGTACTGCTTTTTCTAGTACAGTAAGAGTATTTTCGTATTGTTTTAAAAGTAAGAGAGCTTCTGCGTATAAAAGATAGGCTTTGTATGCAGATTCATTATCAGGTGCTGTTTGTAGAAAATCTCGGATTGCTTGAATAGCTCTATTTGGTTTTCGGGCATCCATGGCTAAAACAGCGCGCATATAGTGTGCATAGGGAGTTTTTGCTTCTTCAAAAATTTCATTAGCTGCATCCTGAGCATCCAAAATGTAATAAATATCACCTAAAGCATTGAGTACGATATCCATGTGGGCAAATTGTGTAAACTTTTCTTTAATAGTAAGGAGAATACGAATTTTTTTTCGATAATCTGATTCGGATAGTGATAAAGTATATAATGCATAGGGCGTGTAACTGGAATCCGGATAACGTCTGATAAGGTCTCGGTACAACTTCCGGGCGCTTTCGAATTCGCTGTTTCTATATGCCAGGGTTGCTCGGCTGTAAAGAATGTAGGCTTTTGCATCATTTGGGGAAAGATTCAAAGGTCCTTCTGTTTGCTCTATGGGGAGGATAATAGTTTCCCCGCCTGGAATATTAATACGTTGCCGTGCAGGAGGAAGTACAGGAGCTACAATTCCTGAATTTCCTAAGGCTTCGGCTCCTACTTGTTGGATCATTGACTGAGGTAAATAGTCTTGGTTATCCCATATAGAGGATACTGTATCGTCTTGGGGGGCTTGCAGGAAAGTTTGTCCGTAAGATGAGTGTGCAAAAAAGCAACTAATAAAAATAAAATAAAAGTATATTTTTTTCACAAAAATTTCCTCGAAGATTATCTATATGATGAAATAAAACATTTCTCTTTAATAATCGGCGGGGATATAAGGAAATCTTGAGTGATTCATAGAAATTTAAAAAAAGCCTCTAAGTTATACTTAGAGGCTTTTTACCAAAAATATTATCTGATATGAATGGCATCGACCGGACACATGGGTGTACATGCATCGCAATCAATACATGTATCTTCATTGATCACACGAACTCCATTTCCTTCACTGATAGCATTCACAGGACATACAGGTTCACATGAACTACAATTAATGCAGGCATCGTTAATATAGTGGGACATAATACTCTCCTTACACAATAGAAAAATTCTATTGTTATTTTCATTGTTATATGACATTCAGTTTTGCAATCTTTTACATTTAGTTTTGCAGTAACAGTATTCAATATATAACAGTATTAGGAGGGAAAAACAAGATAGA
>NZ_FOKY01000036.1 GCF_900112165.1 Brevinema andersonii | reverse complement strand
GAGAAATTAAAAGAATTTGCTGCCCATACTCACAAAAAGGTGCATGGCATAGCCAACGACTTAAAAGAAGTGGTCAAAAAGGTAGAGGATGGCTCTTACGACGACGCGTTCGACCTTGACATCTCTAAAGGGCGGTTTAAGCTGGGTGTTAAAGATGTGAGTGGACTCATTGTTATTGTTATTATTTTGGGATTACTGTCTATTATTGTGTTCGGTATTTGGCAGGTTGAACGCGTCTGGGAACTATCTCGGTAGGAGGAAGAAAATGACATTAATCATAGGAATACTTTGTTATCTTTTTGTGTTGTATGGAATGTTAGGATACGTGTTCCTGGCCTTATTTTATCTCAGAAGAAAAAGAAAAAAGATAAATTTATGGAGGTTCCTGTTTCTATTACCCTCGTTTGCTTTGGTTATATTAGGGTATGAGCATGTCCGCTTCCACATTGCCCCGCTTCTTACACTTAAATAAAGGGGGAATCCATGAGTAAGAAATGGTACCAGTTATGGGATAAAAATCCATCCCCATCATGGATAGGAAAAGAGATGATGGTGCACACTCCAGTCATCCTCGTGAAGGAAGAAAAGAAACACTACCGACATATCATAGAGAACGACCACGTTATGATAAGAGGATGGATAAATCCTGGCTACACCTTTGTCATTGAGTTTGATGGAAGCGTTTGGTATTGTCCGGAAACAGCAAAGTACCAAATCCATTGTCGGAGCGGAGGACAGAACAAGAAAAGTTTAGGAATGTGTCTCATAGGTGATGGCACCAAACAAGAGCCTTCTCTGAAACAAATGAAAGCTTTAGAGGAATTAATAGTACTGCATAAAAGCCCCTCTATTATTTACCACAGGGACTTTTCTTCCAAGGAATGTCCGGGAGACAGAGTTATTCATGCTATTGCAAGGTCTCCGTTGGGTATATTAGTAAGAAGATATCAATAATGAAGCGTATTTTGTATGGGATTTTTTACAGTTTTGCAATGTTTTCTCTTGGATTGATAACGGGCTTAAAAGGATGTTCTAAGGATGTTATCACTCCTTTAGAACAGACCGTAACCGTAGAGAAATTTCCTGAAGAAGTATCGTCCCAAGCGAGAGTTACAACTAAAAAAAACACACAAAAGAATGTTGTTGTATCCCAAACGGTGAAAACAGAAAGGTATGGCAATATTACCACACAATCCTTATTTCCTCGTTCTCATTTTTCTTATAACCATACTCTTGCCCTCCAAGCTTTTATTCTTAATACAGAATTCTTGCTGGGTTGGGAATACCGGTACAAAAGAATACAATTCCACTCGTTAACAGGATACAACTATAGAAACCAACGGTTCGTTTATGGGTTCGGTCTCGGATACACTCTTATACAATGGTAATATATATGATATTTATAAAAAACAACAGGGGAACACATTCTGAATCTTATGTTCGAAAAGTAGCAAACCATTTGTCACGGAACCAATATATAAATATTTTTCGTTATATTAGAAATTTTTATGGAGGCAACCATGAAGAAAATATTCATTCTTCTCATACTGGCCAGCTGCTCTATTAGGATGATGGATAACGGGGAAACGAAGATGGATGATGATACAAAACATCCTTCTATCCCTTCTCAGAAGCAAGAGGAAAGTCCCAAGTCCTCACCTGATGAACAAACTCCTGATGATAAATCTGAGAAAGATTCTGAGGATATTCCTACAGACAGTCCTACACCAGAACCTGATGAAATAACCCAACCCGAAGATAATTCTATACCAAAAAATGATACGATAACTAAACCGAAAAATACCACCAAACCAGAAGAACTTCCTGATGATTCTTCTAAAGAAGATTCCAGTGATATTCCAGAAAATGATCCAAAGTCACTATGGATTAAACAGTTAAAATCTCTGAATGTGCAGTCTCCAGAAGTGACGATCCAAAAGAATGGATGGTTTACCGTAAAAAGAACAGGTCAAGCAACTAAGGACTATATATTGCTTAAGGTTATCAGTGGTTCTGAAGCGATTTATTCAGAGGATACCGTGATAGGTGTAGGTCGTTGGATACCAAGACAGATAACATTAAAAATTGAAGGGCAACATGTCAAAGGACGTTATCCTGATACCTCTTCTTGGTTTGCCATTTTATAAAGAATAGGTTATAGAATAGCCAGAATACTAGATATCCTTATAGAATGTAAACATCCCTCCCCAAATATTTTATAGGGAGGAATGCAGCATTAAGGATGATGAATCCTTAAAAGCCTACGGGAAGAATTGGGGGCTCTCTTCATGGGTTTATTCTAACAATTCATCTTTTCTCTTTCTACTTCCTTCCCCTGAAAACAATAGTATAAAAAA
>NZ_FOKY01000035.1 GCF_900112165.1 Brevinema andersonii | reverse complement strand
TTCAAAAACTGCAAAACTAAATGTGTCATAACTGCAAAACTAATTGTTATATGACACTGTATCGAATGAGGATGGTATTAGTACAATTGATTAAAAATTGTTTTTTTATTTTTCTTTTATCGATATTTTAATTTATATAAACAAGATCATTTAGATCAAATTTTATTAGACGAATCGTTATTTTATTAATATTTTATATTAGTAACTATACTCATACCACATAATATTGAAAATTAAAAAATGAGATAAATTTCAAATATTCATATTAGGAGATGTAACGATGAAAAAATTAATATTATTAGTACCTTTTTTATTGTTTACAACTATTTCGACATATGCCTATCAAAATTATAAATCAGGTGACCTTATTCTTGGCTTAAGTCTTGGTGCAGGATCAGACATATTGATCCTGTCGCAGAACCTCAACTTGCTTTTCAGCCGACTATTGAATTTATTTTTTCGGCACTCAATACAAAAACTGGATGGCTTTTGGTGTTATATTGAATGCTGATGTCAACCTTTTTGGTGGTGTTGGAAGTTATGACTATTCTTTTGCGATTTCTACCACTTTAAATATGCATGTTACCTTGGAAAAATATCTAGATTGGTATGTAGGGCTTGGGTTTGGTATTCAGATGTTTCCTACTTGGACAAGACATACAGGTCCATTTGCTTTAGGAGCAGGATTTGATACAGGGTTTAATGTATATTTTAATTCACATATCGGATGGTCTATTGGTATGAGTATTTTAGCAGAGCAAATTACTGGTACAACAGGAATTAAATTTAAATTTTCTGGATTATAATATTCAAAATCTCTAAAATATGGTTAAATGAAAATAAATAATTTTATAATAATATAGATAATATTTATTTTGGACAAAAAATGAGATCTATGTATCGAAAGTTTCTTTTAATTTATGCTGCACGTTAAATTTGATATATTTCTTAAAATTCAGTAATTTGTTCCAGAGTATAATTATATGCGTCCAAATAATCTGGATTATCAATTAAAAATTGTTGGATCTCTTCGGAATGACGCGTGCCATAATTGATATATTCTTGTTCTGAAATCCCAAGACCCGCATAAAAACGTTCTCTTGCGTTGTTTAAATATTCACTAATTGCTTCATCATTATTCCCAAATTCTTGATGTGCTGTAAAGGATTGTTCATGTTGGAACATAGTAAATAAAATTGAAATTTGAATAAATCGTTTTGGATTATCGATTTTTATAGGAGTTCCTATTTCAAAATCGATAAGATTAGTTAAATTCATTTTTTCGTTTTTGAATCCGGATTGATCTTTGTAAGATGCATCTTTAATTTCTAACGATAATGGGTCTTGTATTTGTTCGGATTTCGGAGGATGTGAGATACATCCATTAAGCATGAATATAGTCATAAATATAAATAGATACATATTAACCTCATGAATATTAAATATATTTACGATTATATCATAATTTCAAAAAAAATGTAATTTTTGTATAAAAAAACTTATATTCAAAGGAAGTTATTCTTTTAAAGATCAAAATAAAAATATCAGTCTTTTCGGGTATTCCAAAACATTTTCTTGATCATTAATATTAAGAAAAAAGATAAGCAGGAGTGCTTTGACCTTGTTCTACCATATTATCAATATTAATCCATAACCTATAAATCTTGATTAGTTATGAATTGCCTTATTTTGTCCTTTGCCATATGGCAAAATGTATATCTTGTGACTAACTATTATCATCTACCACATTACCAGACCTATCAAAATAAAAATATTACTACTTTTCCTTCTCACTAAAAATCAATCTATTCGGATTTACTGGTTTGGACAGAATTGTCAGGGGAAATAGGTTCAGAGGGTTCGGCAAGTAGGGCATGCTCTGGAGAACCAGGTCTGGTTCAGAATGCTTTGTAATAGTGCTATTTATTAGTTTATTTTGTACTTGACAGTCAATAACGCTAAAAACAAATCCAAAAAATATCAATTTCTTCATTTTTTCCTTTGATATTGGATCAGTAATGTTTAATGAAATAAATTTTTCAGTATTTATTTGATCAGGAAATTGAATCCGAGTAATAAAAAGTATAAGGAAAAAAGACGAATGAATAGGGAGGTAAGAGATAGTAAAGCGTACATAGCTTGTGTAACAATGATTTTAGACTGAATTTTCTGTAGAAAACTTTACCCACGTTAATGCAGTTTGTCCTAGTAAAAAGTTCTATGATAATTTAAAATTCTCATAACAATTATATTTTATTTATTATTTTTATGACATTTTCTTTAGGGATATTTTGTTGTATTTGTGTTCTTGCCTGATAAAAAGCGAAAGAGCAATTTGCATATTATGAGGCAGATGTTAAGAGAAGTTTGATTTGAGACTATTATAAGAATGATTTGAGACCTGAATGAAGCTAGACGCTGACGAGCTTAAGAGGTAATTTAAGAG
>NZ_FOKY01000034.1 GCF_900112165.1 Brevinema andersonii | reverse complement strand
CTAAATAGGATTTAGTTTGTATGTAAGAAAAGACAGGCAAAGAACTGAGGTGAGAAAAGTTAAGAGAGAAAGGGTCAGTAGGGGATGTCTAGGCACTTATAGAGCGAAGAAGGACGTGAAAAGCTGCGAAAAGCTTCGGGGAGCCGCACTAAGGCGTTGATCCGGAGATATCCGAATGGGGGAACCCGGCAGCCGTAATGGGCTGTCACCCACGATGTGGGAGCGCACCCGGCGAATTGAAACATCTTAGTAGCCGGAGGAAAAGAAATCGAATGAGATTCCCTGAGTAGCGGCGAGCGAAAGGGGAGAAGCCCAAACCTATGTGTATACATATAGGGGTTGTAGGACCTTGAGGTGCTACCGTAAAGGATAGACGAATCAGCTGGGAAGCTGGACCGAAGAAGGTGATAGTCCTGTAGTTGAAATTCTGAGCGGGGCTAAAGGTATCCTGAGTACCACGGAATCCGGGAAATTTTGTGGGAATCTGGGGCGACCACGCTCCAAGGCTAAATATCATAAGTGACCGATAGAGGACAAGTACCGTGAGGGAAAGATGAAAAGAACCCCTGATAGGGGAGTGAAAAGAACCTGAAACTACTGACTTACAAGCAGTCGGAGCTCTCTTCGGAGGGTGACGGCGTGCCTATTGAAGCATGAGCCCGCGAGTTATGCGTGGCGGCGAGGTTAAGCGGTTCAGCCGCGGAGTCGAAGCGAAAGCGAGTCTTAATTAGGGCGAGTAGTCGTTATGTATAGACCCGAAGCCGAGTGAGCTTACCATGAGCAGAGTGAAGCTCCAGTAACATGGAGTGGAGGCTCGAACCGGTGTACGTTGAAAAGTGCTCGGAGGACTTGTGGTAAGGGGTGAAAGGCCAAACGAACTCGGCGATAGCTGGTTCTTTCCGAAATGCATTGAGGTGCAGCCTCATCTATAAGCGCATGGGGTAGAGCTACCGGAACGGCTAGGGGCGCCTGGCGTTACCAAACCGTACCGAACTCCGAATACGTGCGTGGTAAGGATGGGAGTGAGCCCATGGGGGATAAGCTTCATGGACGAGAGGGGAACAACCCAGACCGTCGGTTAAGGTCCCTAAATTATGTTAAGTGGCAAAGGAGGTGGGGGGTCTTGGACAGCCGGGATGTTGGCTTAGAAGCAGCCATCATTTAAAGAGTGCGTAATAGCTCACCGGTCGAGATGCCCTGCGCCATCAATGAACTGGGACTAAACATAATACCGAAACCGCGGATTCGAAAGAATGGTAGGAAAGCGTTGTATGAGCGACGAAGGTGTCTTGGAAAGGATGCTGGAGCGAATACAAGTGAGAATGTGGGCATGAGTACACGAAAAAACGGGTGAAAAACCCGTTCGCCGTAAACCCGAGGTTTTCAGGACAACGCTAGTCGATCCTGAGTTAGCCGGCCCCTAAGCCCAAGCCGAAAGGCGTAAGCGATGGGAATTCCGTTGATATTCGGAAGCCGGGTCTGCATATGTTGGGATGACGCGTGGGATGGCATAGAGCGGGGCGATGGTTGCCCCCGTCGAAGCTCTGAGGAGGCGTGATGATGAGTTGCGCGGAATTCGAGGAGTGAGCGATGCTCGTTTAGGCGGGAGGAAGTCTATGGAGTTTTGCGCCGAGAAAGAGTCCCGAAACATACAATGCAGGTTCGACCGTACTTAAACCGACACAGGTGGGTGAGGAGAATATCCTAAGGCGTACGAGATAACCCAGGCTAAGGAACTCTGCAAAATAGCCCCGTAACTTCGGGAGAAGGGGTTCCGCCGTGAGGCGGACGCAGTTAAGAGGTTCAAGCGACTGTTTACCAAAAACACAGGACTATGCGAACACGCAAGTGGAAGTATATGGTCTGAAGCCTGCCCAGTGCCGGAAGGTTAAGAGGAGGGGTTATCGCAAGAGAAGCTCTGAATTGAAGCCCCGGTAAACGGCGGCCGTAACTATAACGGTCCTAAGGTAGCGAAATTCCTTGTCGGGTAAGTTCCGACGCGCATGAATGGTATAACGATTTGAACGCTGTCTCGGCCTGGGGCTCGGTGAAATTGCATGGTTGGTCAAGATGCCAACTACCTGTAGTAGGACAGAAAGACCCCGTGGACCTTTACTGCAACTTGGCATTGATGCTTGGGACGATATGTGCAGGATAGGTGGGAGACTGTGAAGCTCGGCGCCAGCCGTTGTGGAGTCGTTGTTGAGATACCACCCTTGTCGTTCTGGGTTTCTAACGCGTCTATTCTAAAGTTTAGAGCGGACAGTGTCTGGCGGGCAGTTTGACTGGGGCGGTCGCCTCCTAAAGAGTAACGGAGGCGCCCAAAGGTTCCCTTAGCGCGGTCGGAAATCGCGCTGTAAGCGTAAAGGTAAAAGGGAGCTTGACTGTGAGACTGACAAGTCGAGCAGGGACGAAAGTCGGGCTTAGTGATCCGGTGGTTGCGAGTGGAAGTGCCATCGCTCAACGGATAAAAGGTACCCCGGGGATAACAGAGTTATCTTCTCCAAGAGTTCATATCGACGAGAAGGATTGCTACCTCGATGTCGGCTCATCGCATCCTGGGGCTGTAGAAGGTCCCAAGGGTTGGTCTGTTCGCCCATTAAAGCGGTACGTGAGCTGGGTTCAATACGTCGTGAGACAGTATGGTCCCTATCCACTATAGGCGTTCGGAGACTTGAAGAGATTTGTTCCTAGTACGAGAGGACCGGAATGAACGGACCGCTAGTGTATCGGCTGTCGCGCCAGCGGCACAATGTCGAGTAGCTATGTCCGGAAAGGATAACCGCTGAAAGCATCTAAGCGGGAAACCATCTCTAAGATGAGGTCTCCCATTGGAGCCCAGGAAGACTACCTGGTTGATAGGGTGTAGGTGTAAGTGCAGTAATGCATTCAGCCGAGCGCTACTAATAGCTCCACAGTCTTAACTTTTCTCATCTCGGGCTTTAAGCCTGTATGTTATTATTAATTCAGAAATAATTCTGGTGGTTATAGATTAAGGGAAACACCCAGCTCCATTCCGAACCTGGCAGTTAAGCCTTAATGCGCCGATGATACTCCTTTTGGGGGAAAGTAGGTACCACCAGTTTTTTTTTATTTTGAAGGGAAAATCGATGTTTATCTGCATGTTGATGTTTGGGTACTAGAGAATTTTTCTACAAGATTTTGCTATATCATGGAAGTATCTGGTTTTCATTTTTCTATCAAAGAATCTTTAAATTTTTATCTTATCTAAGGTTAGTTAATACTTTTTTTATTTTCTATTATTTGATTAAATCTATTTTCATTCTTTATTATGAAAT
>NZ_FOKY01000033.1 GCF_900112165.1 Brevinema andersonii | reverse complement strand
ATTTTTATGCCGATCTGCTGCTTGCGTCGGACGGACGACGCCTGCTCAGTTTCCAGCACAAAACAGCCCGATAAAAATAATACTAAAAAGTAAAGCATTAATGCACGACTTATGAAATAATCAAAGCTCAGATAGACAAAAAGCCTGTAATTTATTATGTAATAAATACAGGCTTAACAATTACCCCCTAGGAGAATCGAACTCCTGTTCCAAGAATGAAAATCTTGTGTCCTAACCACTAGACGAAGGGGGCATATAAAGTGTATTTATTATATATAATTTTATTTCCTTTGTCAATATTTTTTAATTATTTTCTTGATTTATGTTCCTTTTTTGGTATTCTGTATATTTCACTGCTAAATAAGCAATTATGTCATCATATCCTCTTATATAAGCAGAATCTAAAGGATAACGTCCTAAGTTATCCATAATAAACATATTTGCTTTGCCTTGCTCCATCAGATATTTTACTAAATCTAGCTTACCATTAATAACAGCTATATGTAATGGAGTCAGTCCATCTTTATTTTCGATATTTACTTGAGCGTTATTTGCTAGCAATTGAGTAACAATTTCTAAATTTCCTTGTTCTGCAGCAAGGTACAGTGGTGTTTTTCCTTGTGAATCAGCAGACGAAACAACAGCTCCCTTGTTGAGTAAGCTAGATACTATTCCCTCAAACCCCATCCGTGAGGCTTCATGCAAAGGAGTACGTCCAAATTTTGTCCGCACATTGGGAGAAACACCTATTGATAACAAAAAATCTACCACTGGTTGATTACCTAGAAGAACTGCTTCAAATAAAGGTGTCCAATTATTATTGTTTCTTTCTTGGATATTAGCTCCGTTATCAATAAGGAGATTAACCAATTCTGGAGATGACTTGCCAGCAGCTATATGAAGAGGTGTCGAGCCGAATTTGTCTTTTCTGTTAACATCTGCACCTTGAATAAGAAGATATTTCAAAGCATCGATATTATTATAGAATGCAGCCAAGTGGACCGCATTATATCCTTTATCATCGGTTTGATAAATACTGATTCCTTGATTCAATAGTTCTGCAGTTGCTTCATAACCGGGAAAAAACATAGCTTTATGCCATGCAGTATTAGTAGCAGGTTGAGTTGCTACTTTAATGTAATGATTGGTAGTCAGGTCAAAGCCTGAAGGTACCATCGAAAGATCTTTATATGGCTGCAAGTTGGAAATGACAGTCTGTTGGGTAGCTTGAGCCATCTGCCCAGCGGCCAAAATTTTTAAAATATCAGTAAGTCCTTGAATATTTGCAATCCAAAGCGCCGTTTGCCCTAGATTATCTTTAATCGAAACGGTAGCATTTGATTCTACCAATATCTGAACTGCAGATAAATTTGTTTTTACAGTAGCCAAATGTAAAGGAGTTTGCCCATTATTGTTCATGTGATTAATATTAATTCCTTGGCCAATCAAATAGGAAGTAATATCTGCATTGGGATATAAAACTGATAAATGAAGCAGATTATTGCCATTTTCATCAGTCTGCAATAAAAGATTAGGATTTCGACCAATGAAAAGCTCTACATCTCCTAACCTTCCTTTAATTATAGCCGTGCTTACGTCAATAGACAACGGCGCAAGCGATGGAATATAAATAATAGTTGTATTTGTAACTTCAATGCGTGTATTTCCGGATAGAGGTGAAATTTTGTTGGTAACATAATTTGTGATATAGTTTGTAATTTCAACAACTTCTTCCACAATGTTTACAGGAGGTTCCTCAGAGATATTTTCCGCAGAATCAGTATATTCTACTGCATATTCTTCATAATCTTGAGAATGTAAAGAAAAAGGAAGAAAAATAAATATTATAAAAACTATTTTTTTCACTATATTCTCCATTGTTAATGTGGATTTTATTATACAATGGAATAAAAAAATATACAAATATTAAGATGCTGTCATTATAAATGATGATAATTAATAATATGGAAATGGGCATCTATAATAACAGGGATCCATATATTTTTCAGTTCCCAACTTATTTTATTGGAAAATTCGGGATTTTCAATGATAGAACGTTGAAATAATACAGGATCTTCTATATATAATAATTTACAAAAATCAACCATAAAATAAGCCCATGCATTTTCTCTGACATCATAACGTTGTTTTATCTTGTGAATCATGTGTAATATTTATTTAACTGAAGGGGAAAATAAGTTAATAGCATCATATCAAAAAGGACAGGAAAATATGAAAATCTCTATAAATTAAATAAGCAGTATAAAACACAAACAAAGGAAAATTGATAGGATGCAAGAACAAGTAATAAAATCTATAGGGTTTTTTCTTTATTGATGTAGCCAATGAATAGGGGGTTGATAGTTGCTTAACAAATTGCAGGATATACTCTTATAAAACAACATCAAGTTCTCGTGATACATCCTACTTAAAACATACTCGAACACCTTTTGAATCCGTCGTAATAATTGGTAATAAAATAAGTGATTCTTCTTACCTTATCCTATTTGTATTGTAAGATATGCTATAATATTATAAATTTTATATATTTAAGGATAAAGTATGAAACTCTTAAAACAAGAGCTAAAAATAGCAAAAATTCCACGACTTACTATTCATCAATTTGCTATTAAACTGGGAGAGTATAATTCTATTGTAGCTATAAAAGCTCAAGAAAGTTTCTCCGAAGGAAATCTTAAAAACGACTATCATAGTCTGCAAGCTTCGTCGGCATGATTCTTTGCGAGGATCGAGGTTGGTATTTGCAGCAATATCTACGGCTCTGTTGCCCAGGTGGTTGAAACCGTTTGAGTTTTCTTTATATAGGCTTCCAAATTCGACACTATCATTTGTTTGGCCAATCCATTATTAAGCAGATTTCTTGCTTTTTTTTTCCAACAATGCCAACATACATTGCTCCTGAATCTGTTATATTTAGATAAGTGAAAGTATCATTATAGACTATTTGAACTTGTTTGGAAAACGTGCACGCAAAACTGGTAATGATAACTTTGTGGATTTCCAACTTCCACAATAGTTAGCATATACTCCAAGAATTTGTAGCAGTTCTATATGGGTATTCGGAATTGTCCTCGAAACGTTTAATATATTAGTTTGCTTAAACGCATCGGCCTAAGGAATGAAAATTTTATCGCCTTCGAGTCGGTCTGAGAAAGGATTAAAAGCCTTATGTGCTTCATGAATGAAAGACAAATTTCTGATTCATGCAAACCGTCTCCAAAAGAGAGCCAGATCTGTTTCAAAAACGGCCTTGTTAAGATTTGAAATAAAAAATATCCCATTCTCAACACGGACAGCTTTCAAGAAGTAAAAGGTTTTTATAATAATTGCTATCGAGTACAGTCATCTTATGCTCTTTTCTGAGATCAAAATCCGTTGTGCTTCTTCTATTGGAAAGAGTTATCGACTTCGTATCCTAGGATTTATAAAACTTTTGTTACGAAAGGTGAATAGTTAAGACAGCTCCCATTCTTTCAGAACGTAAAATTCTTGTTCCAGATTTCGAATATCTTCTGAAAAAAGGGGGAGGGAGGCCATAGAGATCCTCGCAGCAGTATGTGGAAAGATTTTAGATTTGGTCGGCGAAGAAGAGATTTCGGTCGCGGACGAGGCGTTTTTCTGCATTGGCATTGGGGATCCGGAGCTTTTTATCGGAAAAAGAAATGCAGAATTGCAAGAACT
>NZ_FOKY01000032.1 GCF_900112165.1 Brevinema andersonii | reverse complement strand
ATATCTTTGATTTGGATGCTTATATTTTATTTAAATAGTTTCAGAGGAGGGATTCATGCCTGCAAACAGTAAAAAAATAGGGCGTATTGCACTGCAAATTCAATGATACTGCATTTCATAAATACCTCCTGGCTCATCAAAAAATATTATAACTTAATTTCTCTCAAAATCAATACCATAAGCTAATTCACACTATATTTGCTTACAAAAATTAAATTTTCATAAAAAATGACGAGTATAAAAGCTAATTTTAATGGTTTTTAACAATAAATACTGTTGATATTCCTTGGAATATATAAATTGATGCTATTCTAAAAATAGAAATATCTTATTCTTATTTTACAGATATTAAAAATTATTAAATAAAATATACCTTGACTCTGAATCCATTTACACACTATAATAAAGAACAATTTTCATGTCGGTTTTAGGAGGAATATTTCATGAAAAAATTAACTTTTATTTTTCTTATTCTTGTTTCATGTGGAGAAAAAAAATTTCAATTATCTCTCATCCACATCAATGATACTCATGCAAAACATCTACCTTATATTCGTACCAACAAAAATACCAAAGAAGTGCACACCAACGGTGGAAAAGCTCAATTATCATCGCTGATCAAAAAACTGCGCAAAAAACAACCAAATGTCTTGGTTCTGCATGGGGGAGATGCAGTAACAGGTTCGGTGTATAGTTTGGTTTATAAAGGCGAGGAATCTTCGGATCTAATGAATATGATAGGTTTTGATGCTGCTGTGCCGGGAAATCATGAATTTGATTTTGGATTGGATCAAGCATATAAAATGCTGGCTATGAGAAATTTTCCAACAGTAAGCGCAAATGTTTTCGAAACTGATACTGGTCTGCCAGTGACACACCCTTATTTTACCACAAATATCAGCGGCCGCGAAATTGCTGTGATCGGCATTTTAACCAAAGACGAAGTATATTCCGAAAAAAATGGCACTCCGGGCTATATCACTATTGAAGATGAGATAGAAAGTATAAAAAATTTGCTGGATACCGATAAAGAATTAGCAAAAAAAGATCATCTTATTTTGCTTTCACATTCCGGATACGAAAAAGATGTAGAAATAGCCGAAGCATTTCCGGACCGTTTTGACGTGATCGTAGGAGGTCATTCTCACACACCTTTGGAACAGCCGGTCAAAGTCGGAAAAACTTTAATCGTCCAAACCGATAGTAATATCAAAAATCTTGGAAAATTAGACCTTACTTATTTTAATAATCAGTTGATCAGTTATCAATATGAATTTATTCCCGTAAAAAATATCGAGACTGATAAGGAAATTGTAAAATATCTTGAAAATAAACAAGCTCTAGTAGATGAAGAAATGGGAGAAATTATCGGTACTATCAACGGTGATTTAACAGATGAAAATATTCGTCTTGGATCTACTCAATTAGGTAATTATATTGCTGATTCGCTTCTAGAAATATATGCCGATCAAAATGCAGATATGATACTTGTCAATTCCGGAAGTGTACGTGCGCCTTTATTGCAAGGAAATCTCACTATAGGAACATTATTCGAATTTCATCCCTTCGATAACACAGCTGTTTATTTCGAAGTCACCGGAGCTGATCTGCAGAAAATTATCGAAGTTTCAGCAACTTCAAATTATGGCAAGGGCGGCTTTCTTCAATTGTCAAAAGGCACTTTCGTTACGGTTAATCCAGACAAAACTATCAAAGAGATCATAGTAAAAAATCAGCCTTTAAATCCAGAAAAAGTTTATAATATTATTATTAATGATTGGCTTTATGGTGGTGGCGACGGTTATACAATGATTGCCGAAAAATCTAAAAATGTACGCCTAATAGGTTCAGATTTTAGAGACATGCTCATACAAAAAATAAAAAAAGATCAGAATATCGACGTAAAGGAATTGGATAAAAAACCTAGATGGAATTTTCTTTAAATAGTTGTTTCTACTTACATTATAGTGTACAGAAAATGATCTGTACACTATTTAATTCTAATTAACAAGAAAATTTCCTTATTTTTTTAGCAATAGTTAGACTATTCTTGATATATAAATATTTCAATCTTTCTTAAGCTTAGTCATATCTTTGCAATCTATCAATTATTTCCATTAGCTCAATTTTTCACTTGCAAAAAGTAGATTTTTATGATATAATTATTCCTCAATAGTGTATTTTGTATTGATTCCATAAATAGTACACCATTTTAATATTCTATAAGAATTAATTACTAAAGGATATCAAATGCTCATTTCTTTTCCCGTTAAATCCGCATTAAAAATCATTATCCTCTACTTTGGTCTTTTATTTATACTTGGATTTTGTATGTTTTTGGGGATAGGACAATATGGTCATCGATTTTCCTATTCTTTTTGGTATGTAGGAATACCTATTATTTTATTTTTCTCTTTTGCTTCTTGGCAGGCCTGGAACATCTATCCCGATTTACCTTTCAAACAAAAATTATTCTATCTTTTTACTACCATTACTATTTTATTATTGCCGCTAGGAGATCTATTTATTATAATATTCATTCCTGCTCTTATTTTATATTTTTTTATTGTCTCCCCTAAAAAACTGTTAACTGACGATAAAATTTCCTTAATATGGCTTCTTTTTATTTTTGTAGCACTCATAGGATCCTTTTTTGCCGAATACTCAAAAGCATCAGCTTTTGCTATGCTTATAGCATTACTAGGTTACGGATTCCTTTTTAATATAGGAAGAAGCATTGATTTTCCAAAAGAATATACAGAATTTTATACTACAATTTTTTGCGGCATTGTACCTATAACAATATGTTTTGGAATATTTCATTTATTTCTTGGAAGAAATTTATTTTTATTAGGCATTTTCATTCCTTCTCATGGATCTCCAGGATTAGCCTCTCTGCTAAGCGAATGGCCTGCAAATGTCGCCGGATTTTTAGTTATCGCATTTGTTATAGTCTTTGGATTATTTTTAAATGCCTCCAATAATAAACAACCCTTCAAAAGCATAATATTTTCTATTGTTTTGCTTATTATTTTTATTGGACTTCTTCTGACAGAAAATAGAGGTGTTTTTCTATTTTTTATTGGAATGGGATTGCTCTTTCTTATTTTTTACCCATGGCAGGTATTTCGGAAAATACGATTTTTTATTCTTTTAATTCCTTTTTTGCTGATGCCTTTACTGACACAATATTCAGACAAGTGGAAAGATACTTTGGAAAACCCTTTACAACAATATACGATAGCTGACCGTATCAATCAAATACAGTTTGGATTTTCCTTATTAAAGGATAAGGTATTATGGCATGGCATAGGGCTTTTCAATTTTCGATTTGCCTACAAATACTACCTTGAAAAATCAAAAAGCAAATTACCTGAAGTTGAATTTCTTCATAATGTTTATCTTTCTGTTTTAGTCGAAACCGGTATTTTAGGATTTATTTTATTTATGATAGCCTTATTGTATCTATTCACTCAGTATGCAAAATATAGACACCAACTACCAGCATATACCGCCATGTTGTTCCTTGGAGGGCTTGCTTTTTATAATATTACTGACAATTGGCTTTATATACTAAAATTTAGTATTTTACTTTTTTTATTTTTAGGATATTGCTATCCCAACATACATAAGGAAAAATAAGTGAAAAAATTTTATTACCATATTTTGTTATATAAATGGATTTATTTTATTTCTTTTATAGGTGTCATATAACATTTAGTTTTGCAGTTTTTGAAAATAAAAATTAAAATTTGTCAAGTTTTTTTATACTATTGTTTTCAGGGGAAGGAAGTAGAAA
>NZ_FOKY01000031.1 GCF_900112165.1 Brevinema andersonii | reverse complement strand
CCGAGCCATCATCACTATCATCCTAAAGCAAAGAAATACAAACACTTAGGAAAAATGTCGCCGGTTAAGCCTCAAAATCAATCATTTTTTTAAATGTCGCAGGGTCGGGAATTAAACTGGAATTAAGAAACGCCCCATCCTTAAGTTTAATAAGGTTATGGGGCGTTCAGGCAAGATACAGCTTCTTCAAGTCTTAGATGTCCGAGGTTTTTCCTCTTAAATTACCTCTTAAGCTCGTCAGCGTCTAGCTTCATTCAGGTCTCAAATCATTCTTATAATAGTCTCAAATCAAACTTCTCTTAACACGGCTCAAAAATTCATTTATCCTTTAAAAAATAAAAAATCAGTTGAGTACTTTTATTCAACTGATTTTTTATTTTTTGCTTGAAATTTAATATATTATCACGATCAAAAATCAATTTCTATTTTTTCTCTTGATAATTTTTCATATGTTCTTCCATATCTTTTGCAACACTTTCAATATAATCTTTTTGTTCATTAATTTTTTCTACATTGGTATGAATTATATTCATAAATTTATCCCAATTATTTTGAATAGCAGTTGTTGCATTTTTGGAAGTAGTAGTAATAATATCATTACTCTTAGAGAGGAAATCTTTAATTTTTACACGATACTCATCATTCAAAAGCACACCAACGAAAAATCCCATAATAAAACCAACACCAGGAATTAATGAAAAACCTGCAGCTAATGTAACCCCACCTACTCCTAACAAAAATGAAGCAACATTATCTTTTTTTATAGAATGAAAATGTGCAGAAATATTACTCATGAGTTTTGTAGTAAATGAAACTGTTTGTTTTTCTGCATCAGAAAATTTCCCTTCCATATCCTTCAGGATTTTATCACCTGTATCTCTAATGGATTTAGAAATTTCTGCTGCTTTCTTCTTCATGTCTTCACTTGACATAATATCTCTCCTTTTGATCACTGTAGATTTTTTTTCAGTGTCAAAAGAAAATTAAATACAAATAACTAAAATGGCAAGTATAATTATAAAATTTTTGAATAAATACAGTTCATAATATTTGAAAAATAGTTCTTTTAGTTGGTTTTCTTGATTTTTTACAACTTTCCTGCAATGCTTGACGTTGTTTCTTTAAAATTTTTCGTTCTTACCGTTTCACAATTTGTTTTTTATATTCCTGATCATATTTCTGTAAAAGCTTATTGATTGATTTAATTTTCTCGCTCAATTGTGATTTTTCTTTTCAAGTTGTTTGAGTACCAAGTAATTTTAAATTAGCAGAATCCTTTTTTTGAAATAATTCTCTTTGTATTGCCTGAAAGCGTTTATCCTGACTATTAATTTTATTTTGATATTCTTGTTCAAGAGAATTTGAACGCATAGTTACTTCTTGTAGTTTAGCGTTAAGTTCTTTATTAATTGGGGCAATCTGTATAATTTGTTGGTTAGATAATCCTGCACTAAGTTGTTTTTGTTCGCTGAGGAAATCTAAATAAGTATCTTGTTTTTTTAGTGTTTGTTTTACGCTGACTAATTGATGAACTTTTTTAACATATTCTGTTGGATATCTTTGAGAAATGTACCGAGAATATAAATTTTGAGGGATCAATAATACTAAAAATAAGAACCATATTATTGCCATTTTTTCTCCATTTGGGAGTATTATTTTAAATACTACTACCACTGCAGTGTAATTTATTTCTAAGATTTATGCAATCTTTTTATACATTAAAATATAATTATTAAATTAAAAGAGCAATTTACTTTGGATACCATAGTTAAATCCTAATTGTTTATTAAAAATTCCATAATGTATTTCCAGAAATAATCCAAACGGAACATTTCCATATAGTATGGACATATCCACCTGTGTTTTAAAATAGAAAGACTGCAAAAAATATTTTTTCCACCATGCCGCTCGATACCCGCTGTAAAAAGTCCACCGTTCGAAGAATATTTCTCCTAGTCCAGGGCCGTTTTGGATTTCCCAAGAATATAACTGCAAATCAGTCGAACCATAAAAAGCATAACGGCATGCTACATAATACCGTGAATATTCACGGTATTGAGGCATTAATGTAGAGCCCAATAAAGAAAATCCTTGGATATTCAAGAAACCTGTATTATAACTAGAATAAAAACTAAATGTTATCGGTAGTACAGGAGGAGAAAATTTTACAGATGCTTCAAAACTTTGTAGCTGTACGCGCAAATAATCAATTTTATGTTGGAATACCAGTTCCCAAATCTGATAAAAACCAAACTTTCCTTCGGATTGATTTTTTCTCCACTTGAGAGTAACAACCCCAATCAATTGTTGTACTTTTAAACGATTCCAAGTGTAAGGATGCTGGACATTATTGCCGATTAACCTCCCTTGCCATAATAAGGACAGACCAATCTGAAAAGTTCCCCAGCCATAAGGAGAACCAACTTGGTACTGATTGGCTAACGAAGCAGATAATAAATGATGTTCTTTTAATCCAAAGACAAAATTCTCAGGAATGTAAAGATTATTAAAAGAAAAAGAAATAAATAATTTTTGAAAGGTATGGTTCCAAGTAAGAAAAAATTCTGGTGTTCCACGCTTATATTCAATATTGAAGCCTGTATGAATCTTATTAGCACCCGTACTGTCAAAAATAAAGGTAGATAAACCAGCTTTTTCCAAAGACACAAAAGGCATCCATAAATAAGGTACCAAATTCTGAGAAACCCGATAATTTGAAATTCTGCCTTCATAAGTATTGGTATTTTGTGGAGCAACAGATTTGATCTCTTCAAAAACCGCAGGCTGTCTGACAGCATTTGTCATTAAAAGAGAAGCAAGATTATCTTGATCGGAAAAAGATGTTTTATAAATAAGATTATCATCATCCAATACGGCTTCAAACATTTCACCTTTGAAATTATTAGTGATAAAAGTGAGTGTATTATTCTGCAGAAAAGCTGTTTTATAAAAATCATCCTGATCCTGAGCATAAGCAAAAGCAATACCATTATCAATCCGTGTCAGAAAACGAGGAAATTTTCCAAAACTGAAATGCAATGCTTCTAATTTTTGAGTTGCTTGGTCCCAACGAGCAATACTCTGCTTTCCATTATAAGAATGTAACAGAAAGACAAAACCGTTATCTGTCATGATTGGTGAATCAAAAAATTCATATAAAGAACCTTTTTTCAAAGAAATGATATTATTCTTCTCTATAAGAACCAGTTCAGGAATGCCTTCAGAAACCCGCAATGCAACAAAATTGCGACTACCCGGTAAGAAAGAAGCATCTTTAATATTTTTGTAAGGCTTCGAACGAGGTATAAGAGTTTTTCTGTCAAGAAGCACTGTAAATCCTTCCAAAACAGAACCATGTTGCCTTGTTCCCGAAACAAGCAATAATTTTTCATCATCGGAAATATCAACTTTATCCCATATACCATAAGCAACTACTTTATTTTTTTTGAATTCAAATCATAATAATATAAAGTTCGGGATTGAGCATCATAGTAATAAATTTTATTTTTTTTCTTGACAAGAGAATGAATACGCCGTCTTTTTGAGGTCAATAGAAAATTATTGTTTGTTTGATAACCAGAAACATCCAAAGAATTTTTAAATTTTGTCCATAATTCTTTTTGTTTTTTTCCAGTAAACGACTTTATAATTTTTGCAGAAGGCTGCCACTTTCCGGATTGACGCCAATATTCTGGAATCTTTAAGCCCCTTTCCTTCAAGAAACTGACTTAAAAACGAACCAAAAGTATAACGAAAATGACCTGTATCATAAGCTGTTTGAGCACCACTCATTTGGGCAAAGTTAGGAAATTTATCATCCAATAAATTTCTTCTTAACATATGATAATGCAGAGGATCATGCATGCGGCCATAACCAGAATCACTTTCACGTTGAACAGCAGACCCCTCTATAAAAGTCCCAGCACTTAAGAGAACAGTAGGTCGAAAATTATATTCCAAAGGACGCAAAATTTTCTTTCCAGAAAGCGTCGAAAACGCCACAATATGAGTCAATTCATGACGAAACAAGGTACGTAATCTGTTAGGTTCCGTATATGATACGAGCCCCGACAAATCAGGTGCTACACCAGTAAACATATGAATTGTAGGATAACTGACAGGACTACCAAAAGCATTAGCTGTATTATAATCCGTAGAAACAACAACATGAATAGGAAATCTATTAGTAACAATGCCATAAATTTCTTGTAAAGAAGAAAATTCTTCTTCTGCAAATGCCGCAACAGAAAAAGCATGCTCTGCTGACGAATCAGAAAAAATAATACGAAAATGTTGAGTATTTATTTCGCGAAGCTTTCCAACTGAGGAATGAAAAGGATAATCATAGAAACTGAAAATAGGTGCTGTGCTGCATAATAACCAGACAAATATAATTTTCTTCAAAGATGCACTCGCATTTTTCTTATTCTAGGAGTTTATTATGGCAGACTTTTATTATATTTGTCAATCCTTTTTATTAAAATTAATAAAAAGGATTGACAAAATTTTAATAATCATGTAAAATGATACTCTGTGGAGAGGTGGCTGAGTGGTCGAAAGCGGCTTCCTGCTAAGAAGTTGTCCTGGATATTACGGGATCATGGGTTCGAATCCCATCCTCTCCGAACATAAGTTCTAAGTAGTTGATATATAACGATTTAGAACTTTTATTTTACCCCTACACTTCCTGAAAATCGGGACATCTTGCCCGTTCAAAGAATTTGAATGAGACTGTTGAGAACATTTTTCTGAGAAATTGCACCTGAAAATTTCATAGATTCTCAAAACATACTTTCCCCGGTTCCATAGTAGGAACCGAATTTTGATAACTCTCTCTGTAAACTTAACTTATATTATACATTTCAATAAAATATCCGTAAATTTGAAACGGAATAGATGTTAGGGTTGCTTTTATAGATAAATGTAATATACATTGCCCAGCTAAGTAATGGGGAATAA
>NZ_FOKY01000030.1 GCF_900112165.1 Brevinema andersonii | reverse complement strand
AAATTATTGTAGATTTTCAGCTTTACAGTGTCACTAAATAACACTTATAACAGTACCAAACTAAACTTCCCTTAACTCCCTAGGAAAAAGAGCTTTTAATCAAACCTCACAAGATGAAAACATCTATGATACTTATTAAGCTATCCTTCTCAATTAAGAGTAAGCAACAGTAGTTCTTCTTAGTGAATTATTAATGATAAAATATCAAAAAATATTTCCAAAGGCTGGATATGAAAATAAAAAAATGCAAAAATATAAAACTTTAGTAATGACCATTTTTTAATATTTTATTCATATTAATGATTAAATTCACAATATATTTGACAAAAGACAAAATGCTAAAATCAAGCACAATAACTTAAGGAGCTAAAGTATGAAAAAAATCAGAAAAATTGCTGTTATCGGTACAGGCTTGGTAGGCTCAATCTGTGCCTATGCTTTAGTGAACCAAGAAGCTTGTGACGAACTCTATTTAATCGACATCAACAATAGACGCACTGAAGGCGAAGCTTGGGATATCGCTCAGGGTAACACGTTTATCCCTAAAAGAACAAAAATTACTGCTGCTGATTATTCTATATGTAGAGAATTAGATGTGATTGTTTTTACTGCTGGCGGTCCCCCTAAACCAAGCCAAACCCGTTTAGATACTTTAGACGTCAGTATCGACATAGCGGATGCCGTTGTTACCGAAGTAATGAAAAATGGATTTAAGGGAATTTTTACTGTAGCATCGAATCCAGTAGATATTGTCACTTATTTTATATACAAAAAAGTGGGTTGCTTGCTCATCAAGCAATCAGAACCGGCACTTCAATCTACACAGCACGGTTAAAATTCTTTTTATCAAATATTTGCAGCAACATTGATCTTCGTTCTATCAGCGGTTTCTGCATCGGAGAGCATAGCGACTCTCAAGCTATAAGTATGGAGTACGGTCCATATCGGAGGAGTTTCCTATTTAAACCTATGCAATTCAGATCCCAAACGCTATGCAGCCTCTGTTTGGATGAAATCCGCACAAAAGTTGTCCGTTCTGGTTGGGGAAATTTTAGAGAGAAAAGGCACAACCTATTATGGCATTGCAGCTGCAGCTACCGACATCATTAAAGCAGTGCTTTACGATGAACAAAGGGTAATGCCCGTCTCTGCATTTTAGATGGTGCATACAGAGAAAAAATATTTATACGGGCGTTCCCGCAATATTAGGCAGAAACGGCATCGAAAAAGTTATCGAATTGGAATTGACGTCGGAAGAAAAAGAAAAATTTCAAGCTTCAAACAATATCATCCGTGAATATATAGCAAAAATTAAAAAGTAATAAGGACAAAACCATAAACACATTGGACTATATTAAAGATAGAATTTATAAAGGTCCTACAGGATTATTACGAGATATTTTTGTGATGCTGGGCATTGGACTACTCTTAAAAAATATCGGGATTATCACTAATTTCGCGCCATTAGCAACAATAGGTACAGTGACCGTTCAATTAGTGGCTCCAGCGATCGAAGCAGGAATTGCATTTACTCTGAGCTCCAATCTTTTAACGGTATTATCAGCCATTGCCGCAGCAGCCTTAAGCGTAACTCCTGAAGGAATTAAAATTGTAACAGGTGAACCAGTAGGAGCAACTCTAGTAGCAATCGTGCACCCTTTGTCGGCAAAAAAAAATTTTCAGGAAAAACTTCTCTTGATATGATGGTTATTCCATTATCTCCTATCTTTAATAGGAGGATTAGCTGGTTTTTACATTTCCAAAGTCACTGCCCCTTTACTGGTTGATTTGGGACTTTTAATCACCCACGCAACCACTTTTAATACAGTTATTTCTTATGTAATTTATGTTATAATGAGAAAATATCTCCTTCCGATTTAGCAATGTGAGCTTATCAATCATTCTCTAAATTATCAAATAATCCTCCATTAATGGGGGATTACTGTTTCCAATAATTAAGCAATTTTGGTTCAAATAGTTGTAAAATTTCACTTATCATTGTATATTATGATAAATAGAGTTTTAAATATTGAATTAAGGAGTTTTTTCCATGAGAAATATAATATATTTTTGTACTTGTTTTTTATTAATCAGCTGCTCCTCCAAGCCCATCAAAACCCTTAAAGTAGGAATGGAACTAGCCTACCCTCCTTTTGAGACCAAAGATGCTCATGGAAATCCTACAGGAATCAGTGTTGATATAGCTCATGCATTAGGAGAGCATTTAGGGATTCCAGTGATTATAGAAAATATCGCATGGAATGGATTAATTCCTTCTTTACAGACAGGTAAAATAGATGCCGTTATTTCGTCAATGACGATCACGGAAGACCGAAAAAACGAAGTAGATTTTTCTGATCCTTATGCTACTGCCTACTTAGCACTTTTGATTTCTAAAAAATCCGATATTCAATCAGTTGAAGATCTTAATAAGCCCGACAAAATTTTAGCAGTTAAGCAAGGTACAACTGCTTATTTGTATGCTAAAAAATATTTATCTAATGTCATTTTAAACACTTTTACCAGCGAAAGTGCTGCTGTGACAGAAGTAATTCAAGGCAAAGCTGATGCTTTTATTTATGACCAGTTAACGATTTACCGTAATAATGTTCAAAATCCTAGCACAACTCGGACGGTCTTTATCCCTGTACAAAATGAACCAGACCAATGGGGAATTGCAGTGAAAAAAGGAAATACTGAACTGCTTAATAAAATCAATAAGTTTTTAGTTGATTTCAAAAAAAATGGAGGATATGAAAAAATTAGCGATAAATACTTAAAAGAAGAAAAACAAATTTTTGATGATATGGGATTTAAGTTTTTTTTCTAAAAGATAATTTAAGTAGCCACATATGAAAAAAAAATCTTTACCTGTTTTCCAGCTCTTGATTAATATTGTATTGTTATTCTGTGTTTTGATCATATTTACGTATATTACACTTAGAAAACTAGATTTATCATTGGATTTTTCTATACTTTTAGAATATAGAAAACAATTTCTTTCTGGGTTTGTCATGACATTGTTCATTAGTGCTTGCACGTTGATTTTAAGCCTTTTTATTGGCATAATTACAGCATTCTGCACTAACTCTCACATTATTTTTTTATCTTATCTATGCCGTTTATATGTACAATTCATTCGGGGAACTCCATTATTAGTACAAATTTTCTTTTTTTATTACATTATTGGAACAGCTTGGGGCATTAATAACAGATATATTGCAGGTATTATTATTTTATCGATTTTTGAAGGAGCATATATCAGTGAAATTATCCGCGGAGGCTTAAATTCCATTGATACATTACAATATGAAATTTCAACAGCAATCGGATTAAACCATCAGCAAAGATTTTTTTTGGTGCTGCTGCCACAATTAGTGATACGTATTATGCCAGCTCTAGCTGGTCAATTCGCTTCTATTATTAAAGATTCATCATTACTTTCTGTTATTGCAGTCATCGAATTGACACAGACAACTCAAGAAATCAGCGCGATTAATTATGCTTTGTTTGAGAACTATTTATTTTTAGGTTTATTATACTTTACATTAACATTGCCTGTGTTTTTATTAAGCCAATATCTGGAAAAGAGATTTGCTTATGCACATTAAACTAAGTCATTTATCTCATCAATTTCAGCCTGATCATATGGTTTTGAGTGATCTTAATTTAGAAGATAATTTTTCATCTTTGGCTTTGATAGGACCTTCAGGAAGTGGTAAATCAACACTGTTAAGAATTTTAGGTGGATTAATTATCCCTTCTGCTGGAGAAATCATTTTCAATCAACAAAAATTACATTTTTCAGCAGCTTCATTAGCAGCATGGCATAAAAAAATAGGTTTTGTATTCCAACACAACGGCTTATTCCCGCATTTAACAGGATTAGAAAATATTATTCTACCTCTCATACATGTGTTCAAAATAAAAAAAGAAAAAGCTATTATGGTAGCTAAACGTTTTATTGATCGTTTCAAGCTTTCAGAAAATATCAATAAATATCCTTATGAACTATCAGGAGGCCAATGCCAAAGGATTTCTATCGCCAGAGCTGTTTTAATTTCACCGGAATTACTTTTATTAGACGAACCAACTTCTGCCTTAGATCCGGAATTTACTGCAGAAGTATTAGATATGCTTCACGAATTACTATCAGAAGGCTTAAATATGATTTTAGTAACCCATGAAATGGGCTTCGCTCAACGAGCCTGTGAAAAAATTATGTTCTTAAATCAAGGAAAAATTAATGAATATGGAAATAGTAAAAATTTATTTACAAATCCCAAAACTCCAGAATTGCAAACATTCTTAGCAAAAGTCTTAGAATGGAATTAATAATAAAATATTATTTATTTTCTGCTAATTTAGCAATCTCAGCTAATACTTTCTCTACATTCATAGTGCCGTAATCCCCCATATCAACAACGTAAACAGGCTTAGATGTGAGTTCTTGAGCCTTTTCTTTTTGAAAACGAATTTGCGGTACCAATGCAATAATATCCGCAGATTCAAGATGATCATTAATATTAGAAAAGGGAATAGCTTGAATATTAATACCGATATTATTTTTGTATGCATACTCCTTTGTTTTCTGCACAAACAAGCTAGTAAACATACTAGCACTACAGCATAAAAGAATGTTTATCATAGATAAGCCCCTATATATTACTTCTTTGTATTATATATATTTTTTTTATAAAGTCAATCCTTAAGCTTGATATTTTTCTTGGGATGCTGTATCATAAAATTATAGGGGGTGTTTGGTTTCGACTGGGAGATTCTCTGTTATCAGTTTCAGGCGGGCATGAGCATGTCCTCAAACGGCTCAAAACAATAGTTGCAAATGACAACTACGCTTACGCTGCTTAATTAGCGCGTTTTCGAAAACTCCCGCTTTGATCTTTGGCGTTAGTTTTTGATCAGACTTAAAGATCTCGGATTTTTGCTTGCAGGACGGAAATCTTAAATCTACTGCATGCGTTAAGCCAGGGGTTTGCTTTCTCTCCCTGCTTAATTAAGACTAAAAAGAACAGCTAAGCTTGTGAATAAGACTTATAGCAAGACTTTCAGGACGCGGGTTCGAATCCCGCCACCTCCAATCGTAGATTTCCGGAATGCAGAAATTCTGCATTCCGGATTTTTTGCGCTAAGTAACTTTATTATCGTACATAAAGGGATGGAGACAGGTATCAAATTTAGAGAAATTTCAAAATTCTGTTTTCTCAGAATTTTTTTCTACTCTTCTCAAAATTGATTTTTGAAAATTACATTAGTACTGGAAAAATAAGGATTTCAAGTCCATACAAAACTTGTCCGGTAATCCTAAATGCGGACATTTAAAAAATAGCTCTCCAAACGTCAAAAAAACGTTTAGAACTAATTAAATTCAAGATTTGAATTTTGTTTGTTATCTAAAAAGAGAGGATTTTCAGGTAAAAAACAACAATTTTTTAGCATAAAAAAGCCGCTTAATGCGGATATCTTCCATGAATGCCGCGTATATAGGAATTACTTATATACATGGCTTCTTGTGATGATGCAGCATGATGCTGATAATAGCGCGGATCCACCGTTCTTTGATATGGAATTCTGTCGTAAAATTATTCTTAAGGAGCAAAAAATGAAATATTTCACAATGGCAGAATTAATAAAATCTCAGACGGCAGCACAAAGTTTTTTAAATAATATACCAGGTTTAGCAGAAAAAGCGATGTTGGAAGAATTAGTAGTAACGGTTTCGGATCCTTTACGGGAGGCGTGGAGATCACCGATTAAGCTAACATGTGCCTATCGAAGTAACGAGGTCAATAAAAAAGTGGGAGGGCATCCTAACAGCCATCATATCTACGGCTGCGCGGCGGATATTGTTTGTTTGAAGCAGGAACAAGACAGAATGATGAAAATCTTAATTGCAAATCCGCATGTGGATTTGTGCCAAAACTATCCGGACCGTAATTTTATCCACGTCAACATCGCCAGACCCGGGCAAAAACCCCGTAACCTTGCTCTCACTCAGTACAAAAATCAAAAAGCTATACCTTATAAAAAGTGAAAATATCAATATCTGGAGGGATATGATGAAAAAAATATTATTAATTTTAGCTCTGCTCTCACCTCTAAGCTTAGCTGGAAAAAATTATGCAAGTTATAATACAGGCCTGGGCATCAATGTGGGAACAATGGGCAAGGATTTAACCGTCGGCGTAACGGTGCATAATTTTATTGAAAACAAATGGCTCTTAAACCTTTATGGGAGCTGGGATTATCGATTTTTCGGGTACCAAAGTTGGAAGCACACAGGAAGTGTCGGTATCGGATTTGGCAAGATTAAAAGCCTCGTCAACCTCAAAAAACCCATTTATTTCAACAAAGAAAAGAAAAAGTATTTCAAAAGCCTTGGCATCGGTTCAACCCTCGACATAGAACAAAAATTTTCCAAAGATGCTTACATAGGTGGCCGTTACGGGGATACCCTCTGGGGCCAGCTCAACAGAAATATGTTAGGATTAAGTCTCGGAATCGACCACACAAGAATTATAGGATCAGGAATGTATGGGAAAGTCCATTATTC
>NZ_FOKY01000029.1 GCF_900112165.1 Brevinema andersonii | reverse complement strand
ATACAAAGAAAAAGAGGAGAACGATATAGAAGTAGAGCAAGAAAATTCGAGACAAGGGTAGAATCTCTCCAAGACAGAGCTTGGCCGGGATATTTTTTATACTTTGCTTCCCGAAACAAAGTTTGTCGTTATTGCTTATGCAATTTCTCCTTAAGGAGGTGATCCTGCCGCACCTTCCGGTACGGCAACCTTGTTACGACTTCACCCCCCTCGCCAGCCTCTCCCTAACGAGCCCCCTCCTTACGGTTGGGGTAACCCGCTTCAGGACAAACCAACTCGGGTGGTGTGACGGGCGGTGTGTACAAGGCCCGAGAACGTATTCACCGCGGTATTGCTGACCCGCGATTACTAGCGATTCCGGCTTCATGCACTCGAGTTTCAGAGTGCAATCCGTATTGAGGTACGGTTTGGAGGTTTAGCTCCGCCTCGCGACTTCGCTTCCCGCTGTCCGCACCATTGTAGCATGTGTGAAGCCCAAGACATAAGGGCCATGATGACTTGACGTCGTCCCCTCCTTCCCCCGACTTGTCGCCGGCAGTCTTTCCAGAGTCCTCTAACTTAATAGTAGCAACTGAAAACAAGGGTTGCGCTCGTTGCGGGACTTAACCCAACATCTCACGACACGAGCTGACGACAGCCATGCAGCACCTGTATACTGGCCCGAAGGCTGCCATGTTTCCACAACATTCCAGTATATGTCAAGCCTTGGTAAGGTTCTTCGCTTAGCATCGAATTAATCCACGTGCTCCACCGCTTGTGCGGGCCCCCGTCAATTTCTTTGAGTTTCAGCCTTGCGGCCGTACTCCTCAGGCGGTACACTTAACGCGTTTGCTGCAGAACCACGCTCTCGCGCAACTCTAAGTGTACATCGTTTACAGTGTGGACTACTAGGGTATCTAATCCTATTTGATCCCCACACTTTCGCGCCTCAGCGTCAATCTTAGCATAGGTAGCTGCCTTCGCCTTTGGTGTTCCTTCCCATATCTATGCATTCCACCGCTACACAGGAAATTCCACTACCTTCCCCTAGATTCTAGTCTATCGGTTCCGAGCGCGTTCCCGAAGTTGAGCCCCGGTCTTTCACACTCGGCCTAATAAACCGCCTACACGCCCTTTACGCCCAGTAATTCCGAGCAACGCTCGCCCCTTACGTATTACCGCGGCTGCTGGCACGTAATTAGCCGGGGCTTATTCCTAAAGTACCGTCATCATGCAGGCATTTCCTCCCACACTTATTCTTCCTTTAGAAAAGAAGTTTACAACACGAATGCCTTCTTCCTTCACGCAGCGTCGCTCCGTCAGGGTTTCCCCCATTGCGGAATATTCTTGGCTGCTGCCTCCCGTAGGAGTAGGGACCGTGTCTCAGTTCCCTTGTGGCCGGCCACTCTCTCAAGCCGGCTACCCGTCTTAGCCTTGGTCAGCCTTTACCTAACCAACTAGCTGATGGGACGCAGGCTCATCCACAGGTAAGGCAAACGCCCCTTTGATCTCTCGATATCATCCGGTATTACCCAAAATTTCTCTTGGCTATCCCAGTCCTATGGGCAGATTCCTACGCGTTACTCACCCGTCCGCCACTCGCCGGCAATAGAGCAAGCTCTATCCCGCTGCCGTTCGACTTGCATGCCTAAAACACGCTGCCAGCGTTCGCTCTGAGCCAGAATCAAACCCTCCATTATTAATTATACATATCATTCAACATATATACTTGTGTCCCACTTCTTTGATCTTCACTCTATATCGTTCACCTCAGTTCTTTGCCTTACGTTTATTAAAAATAATCACAGGAGCTTATTATAAATAATTACCTAAGCTTTGTCAAGATTTTTTAATATTTTTAACATAATTAGTGTGTAATATTCAACTAAAGATTCCACAAGAATATAGATACGAATCTATAGATAAAATGAAAAAGCTCAATTTATGACGAACATCATTCAGGGTATTATAAATCATTGTAAAATTTTTGTCAAGCTTTTTTTAAAAATAAATATTTTTTACATACAAATATATTAAATTGAAAAAACTATTTTTCTATATAATTAAAACAATTCAAAAGTTGTTAAATCAAATTCTATTTCAGTTCCTGAAATCATATTTTTTCGTTTAATAACACCATGCTTCAGTTCTCTGTCTCCACAAATCCAAACATAATCAGCCTTAGCTTTATTTGCATACTGTAACTGTTTGCTTAATGATACCGATGGATCCGGATAAATTTCTACGATAAAATGACGCGACTGCACTTCAGATAGAAATTTATCGGTATTTTTTTCGATTTCCTGATACTTTTCCCTATCAAAATAAGCATTTTTTTGTAAATGATCTAATACACGACCAAGCATTTCATTCTGAGGAACAGAACGCATAAGCTCAACACATTCCCAGAAAATCTCCTGAACAGATTTCAAATGATCAGCTATTCGATGAAAAAAAGCAACCGGAACCTCTGCATCTGTCACAATAACATGCCTTTCTACCAGCAGATCATCATCATTGAGCAGGTTATGACTGCGCAAGAATGCTTCAAAAGTGACGTCACCCAGTGCAAAACCAACACCAGAAACATTATTTTTATGAAAAAGCTCGACTAAATTATCATAACGGCCACCTCCAAACAGAGCACGCGGATTTTCAGAATTTTTATCAAAGGCCTCAAATACAAGCCCGGTATAGTATGCCAACCCGCGAACGACACTAAAATTGAAAACAAGAGGATTTCGATCACCAAACACATCATGGCCAAGCTTAAAGATACCTTGCAACTCAAGCCCACCCGAAGACTCAGGAACAAATTTCAAACACTCTTCAAAAGAAAGAGTAAAAATATTAATAATTTTTTGTATTTGTTCTTGTGTCAACTGCTGTTCCAAAAGCAGTGTTTCAAAACTTTCTTGAGAAATTTTAGCTTTTTTGTCAATGATTTTAGCAATCTGCTCAACCTTGTCATCAGAAATACCTATATACAATACCAAAAGATCTCTCACAAAACCACGATGGTTTATATTGATGGCATACATGGATGTTGTTGCACCAAAATTAGTAAAAATAGCCTGTGCTACACGGAGCAATTCGAAGTCAGCAAAAGATCCTTGAGCCCCAATGAGGTCAACATTCACCTGCCAAAATTCTCGAAGCCGGCCTTTCTGTGGACGCTCATAGCGCATAAAATTTTCAACTGAGTACCAACGTTGCACCGAAGCTAATTCATTAATTCGGGCAGCAAACATCCGTGCAACAGTGGGTGTTAGTTCCGGACGAATCGCTACACGCCGGTCTCCTTTGTCTGTAAAAGCATATAGTTGTTTTTCGGCTATTTCTTCGCCGCTTTTCTCTGCGTAAATTACAAAATTCTCCAGCAGAGGTCCAGACATTTTTTCATAAGCGAAGTCAATTAAAACATCTTCGATCATCGAGAACATCATTTCACGGAACCTCATTTCTTGGGGGTAAAAATCGCGTGTACCAGGATAAGGATTCGAACTGATTCTATTTCTCATGATGAACCTCTTTTTGAGAAACAATCAATGTAATGCCTTGAATTTTCTTAACTGTAGCAAAACGCCCCGCCAAAATCACGGAATCATCTACTGATTTTGCAGGAAATTCGTCGGCACCAATTTTAACACGTCCGGTTAGCTTTTGATGATTGATATCCTCGATGACACGTACTTCCTGCCCTATCAATGCAGAAGCTCCAGTTTTAAGATCTTTATTGTTTAAAAGGCGCATCCAAAATGGGCGCATATAATAAGTTAGGATTGTGGATAAAATAACAAAAACAGTGCCTTGAACAAAAATTCCCTGGACGCCGAGCATATCCAGTATAGCAACACACACTGCTGATAATCCAGCAAAAACCAACACTGCCTCTGGAGTAAAAATTTCTGCAACAAAAAAAATCGCCGCCGCAATCCACCAAAAATATGCTAGCATATACACCCCTTATTAATATCTTATATCATAAAACATTTTCGATAAAATCTCAAATAAAAAATTGACGATTATAGTAAGATTCAATAATTTTGGTAAGGTAGAAATTTTACTCACGGGGAGGTTTTTATGATGATTATGACACTTTTTGTTATTCTTTTTACACAAAATACTTACGGAGTAGCACCAAAACCAAAAATTTATATTCCCGTGCAACATAATGTTTTAACTAATGCTGATGGGCAACCAATTTATCCAGACAACCAAATTCCGCAAGGCTCGCAGCCGGATATAAACCGATTTAACAAAAAAAACGACAGCAGCTTATCCAACCGCGATAACAAAATTCCACCAGTATTGATGCCACATCCTTACGACAACAAAACAAACTCTTATTGGCTCAACCCTGATTTTCAATTCGGGCCGGGCTCGGTGAATGATTTCGGAGGAAATCCGAACGCCGAAGAAATATTACAGCCTTTCGTTTTCTAAAGACCTTCAAGAAAAAAATAGCTCTTATGTGTTATGTTTTACGGGTATGAAAATCGATAAACAAATGGCAAAGGGGCTGTTATGACAAAAAAAATTATTTCTTTTTTAGTACTGTGGGGATGGACATTCAGCTTTAGTTTTGCAGGCGACAATGCAGAGTTTTACAACAAACTTCTGACACAAGCACCACATACTGTCGGTCTGACTAAATTCCCCCGCATCAATGACAAATTTTACCGCGGAGATTGTTCAGGTTTTATTGCTTTTTTGTTCCACTGGGCAGGGTTGGATTTCCTAAAGCTGTATGGCATAGGAAACAACGGCGTTGCAGCGATCTGGAATGGGCTCGAGCAGAGAAATTATATCATTCAAAGCACCGAACTGCAGCCAGGGGACATTGTTTTTTTTGATAATACCTATGATAAAAACCGTAATCTTCGTTGGGACGATAAACTGACTCATATAGGCGTGGTCGAATCGGTGGACGAGTTAGGTACAGCAACGTTTCTGCATTACGGCAGCAAAGGCGTCGTACGTGCGCGGATGAATTTGCAACAGCCGAAAATTCATAGTATCCGAGAAGATGGGAAAGTTTATGTTATGAATGATTATCTTCGCAGACGCTCACGAGGCGAAAAATCATCGCCGAAGCATCTTTCTGGAGCTCTTTACAAAGGAGCTGCACGGATTTATCTTCAGAAAAAGAAAATATCATAACCGATAGGCAAGATTTTTCTGATAAGAGATTTTTTGGCCATCTACAAAAACTAATGCAGCAATTTTATCTTTGAACATCAAAAGATTAAGTCCTTGTTCCCAACCAATATCCGGCAGCGGACGTCCTGTTTTCAAATAATCTAAAGAGCCTTCCCATTCTGCTGCCGGTATAAAATTCAACGCATGTTCAGGAGCCAGTATTTTTTCGTGCCAATTTTCGGCATCGGGCTGAATGCAGTCTTCCAAGCAGATCCCGCCGGCAGCAGTTCGCTCGAGGAAAGACAAATATGCTCCTGTTTCCAACATAGCTCCTAAATCACGCGCTAACGAACGAATATATGTCCCAGAAGAACACGTAATTTCAGCAGAAATAATTCCAAGATCGGCAGCATAGGTAACATTATTCCAAGCATAAACTTGTATTGTTCTGGGTTGGAGTACCACTTCCTGGCCAGCTCTCGCCAGAGCGTAAGCTCGTTGTCCGTTAACCTTCAAAGCAGAATATTGCGGAGGAATCTGACTGATTTCCCCTGTTAAACGGTCAATACTTGTCTGGATTTGCGCATCAGAAAAGGTTCGAAACTCAAACTTCCGAACTGTTTTTCCTTCTTTATCATCGGTATCAGTACATGCACCTAATTGAATAACCGCACGGTATGTTTTCGGGGAATGTAGCACCGCATCAAAAAATGCTGTTGCATCGCCAATCAACACAGGCAACACACCCGAAGCCATAGGATCCAATGTACCACCATGACCGATTTTTTTGATTCCTGTTTTCCTTTTTAGTATGCGCACTACATCAAATGATGTCATCCCCGAAGGCTTCCAAATGCCCAAAATACCATAATACTGCATAAAAATCCCCCAGCATGCTGGGGGATATTCCTTAGTGGAGCCCGCAAAAGCAGATCATCCCCCAGACCATTATAGGGGATTTTTGCGAAAAATTCAATTAGTTATTCTCGACCGTAAAGCTGCGCCAAGCTGCAGGTGAGTGTTGTTTTGTTTCTGGGTTGACATAGAAGACTTTTAAGAAATAATCGCCATTTTTCCACTTGACGATGGGCAAATAGATTTCGTAACCGCTTTCAGGTGTGAGCTTGCCTTTATGCACTATTTTTCCGCTATCACGGTGGGAAATTTCATAATGGACAACGCATTGGGCATAAATTTGTTCGGGATGGGGCTCGGCAAAAATAAACAAGTCACCGGAATAAACAATTTCATTTTCGCGCGGAAACGCAAGATTCGGAAACTCTGATGTTTGAGAATACACAAAACTGAAAATAGACCCTGCCCATAATATAAATATTACAAAATTTTTCATAACCACCCCACTGCCTTAAAGATAATAAAAAATTTCTCAAAAAACAAAAAAATCCCGGCCAAAAACCGGGATTTTAAATGCAATTTTAATAATATGTTCCACCATCAGGTCCAGGTTGTCCAGCAGGACCGCCAACCCAAATAGTCACATCTCCATCAAAATCTTTACCGTTGATGAAATACTCAGCTTTAACTTCATATTTTCCTGCAGGAAATCTCGAAACATCAACAGTAGTTGTATAGTTCCCTTGCGGCGTCAATTGACCACTCCATACCATCCTATCTCCACGATCACGCTCAATCCATACCCGCACCGGCGTCTGTACAAACGGCGGCTGTATCTGTATCGTCATCTTCCCGCTAACCGGCATCCCATTTTGCGGAGATATAAACCAGATGTCATCAGCCCACATAGGAACAAAACATAAAATACTGCAAAAAAGCAATAATTTCTTCATTACATACCTCTTTTTTATTCTTCAATGTCTTGCTCTATTACCTCATCTTCAGGTCTCTCATTCGCACGAGGCCAGCCATACTTTCCTCCACTATCGTTTCTATGCCATATCAGCTGATCACGTTCAACCTCCACTTCCATGAGCGGAGCAGGTTTACCGTCAGGCATAGCATCCGTATAAGTCCTTTTGTATAATGCAACCGTCGGGCTCTTTGCTGTCACAAATGTCCAATGCAGGTCTTTCACGCTCTTTTCATCCTTCGTAAAATTCTCAGGATAATAACTCCCATTGCTTTCCACGATCATTCTAATATAACTATACTTAACAGATTTATCAGCACCATACTGGGCCGGGGACCACACCGGGTACCACATAGGTATCGATAACAAATTGGTAACAAACACACGATCTATAGGCTCATAAGCAGACCGGAACAACTCTTTTACTGAGAAAGGCGAATCCTCAAGTATAATAGAATTACTTTGTATTAAAATCGTAAATTCATTCGTCAGCACACCATTTGTTATTAAAGTCGTACCATCTTCACCCAATAGACTAAGATACTCCTCATTCATATATACCGCCCTATTCGGCCCTTTGGAAGACACAAATTTCCAAATATTTGTATAATATTGAATATCTCCATTCGTATTGACAGGCAGCTTATAAAGCACATTGCTATCCATATCGAAATTCTTCTTCTCTGTCCAAATAGGCACAGCTTTTAACTGCTCAACAAAAACCACAGGTTTTTCAGTCTGTCCTATATTTGAACAAGACATCGCCAGTACAAAAAAAGGTAAAAAATATCTGCTCAGCATAATAAACTCCCCAAATTCAAACTCATATAGAATATAAATTTATAGACTATTCCGCTATTATACCTCCCCGCCCCACCGAATGTCAAGTATTTCTTAAGATATCTTTCTACATCAATTAATCAATGTAAAATTTATTCTTACAAAATAGCAACAATACTACACTTTATATAATACCAAAATATAATACAAAAGTCAACCTACCCAAAACCAAAGTTGTCTTTTCTATAAAAATATTATAAAA
>NZ_FOKY01000028.1 GCF_900112165.1 Brevinema andersonii | reverse complement strand
GCCTGGGAAACGTCGATGGAAACTCCGGGAGGCGCTTGCCGGAGGAAGCGTCCTGTATCTATTAAGTTTGGAAGGCGCAGAGTATTTTCGTCAACGATTAAGGAGGGTATTTCGGCTTGGAAGAGGGTGTAAAGTTTGGGGAATTCTGTTTTTGCGAGCTGGTCTCCGTTCATTAGTTTCCACTTTGCTGAGGGGGGATTTGTACGCATCATGGCGGTGACGGTGCCGACTGGGTTGCAGATATCTTCGATCAGCGGCAGGGAGAATAAATTATAAGTCTGAATAATCCCCGTGATCCCCTGGGAGTTGAGAGTGACGGAAGCGAGAGGGAAGTAGTAGTCAGTAAGGGATTCGTCAACGGAGATTTCCACTGTGGGGGTCCAGGTTGTGTAGACGACGTTGCCTTCGGTGTCGGTGACGGGATCGGTTTTGATGAAGCCGGGCTTGATTCCCAAAACAACGGTTTTCGTGCCTGAAGTGGGCAATAAATCGTTAATGCTGAGAATTTTTTCTTCGTTCAGGACAAGACGTTCTCCGGCCAGGTTGTAAGCGAGTCCGGGACCGATTTTGAGCTCGAGGTTGTTGCTCTCCGTAACCTCAAATCCGGAAATAATACCGTAGCCCAAAAGTTCGTTGACAAGGCTGTCTCTTATTCTGTCGGGATACCCGAACGATGCGTTCAAATTCTCCGGGGAAACCACTTCCCCTTTGTAATAATGGTGTTTGGTTAGGTTGGTCATTTGTTTTTGCCTCCAAAAATAGGATATTTTTGTCCTGAGCAGGCATGGACGCCGTAAGCTCAGGATTCCACTTAATTTTTATTCTTTATTAATATTGAATTTCCTTGAGCTTCGAGAGCATCAATAATTCTGAAGACGGTATGCGCGGGCTTGTAGATGTCAAGAACGTTTGTTATGTATGTTTTCTCATGGTTTGTGAGGATGGTTTGGAACTCGACGATGAAGAAGAATCTGTCTAAGGGAGAACCGAGAATTGTGTTGATACCGAGCAGTTCTTTGGGGTCGCCGAGGATCCATGTTTCTTTATAAAGCTCGCGGATAAAGTGGATCTGTTTCTCTGGAATTCGAAGGCATAGATAACGCGGTTTTTGTAGGCCGGGTCGCTTTCGCCGGCGATGCGGACGATGCCCCTGTCGTTGGCTATGGCTGCAAGATTTTCCGTATCCTGCAGGAAAGCCTGCCGGACAAGGGTTATTCCGGCTTCGGCGAGGAGATTAAACTGCAGCGCAATAGCCGTAAACAGCACCTGGAAAACCAATGATGTCTGATAGAGCGGAATAGAAAGAGATATCAGGATATTAACAAAGTCAGGCATTAAGGACCTCCACGCTGAGGTTTCCGATGCGCGCGATCTGCGTCTGGGTGATTGTGACGGCCCCGGGGCTGACCACAGCAACGGCCTTGATGTTTTTTGCCCGGAAGACAACGGCGATCAATTCCGAAGGCTCGAAGTCCTTGCCTATAGAGATGTTTTTAAAAAATTCCGTAATAAGCGCTTCAATTTCGGCCTTATCGGCGAATGCATCCGATTCCTCCGTGACGTTGACGACGGGGTTGATAAGGATTTCCCGGGGCGCCTTGACCTGAACATCGGTACCGATAGGATTGTTTGCATCGATAATTTTCTGAGCCTCGGCAATGATCGCTTCGGAGGGCCGGATATTGCCGGTTCCTGTGATGACGACGTCAACGGTTCCAAGCCCGCGGGCTGTCGAGATGGGCATAACATTTTCGACGCCGGGAATCTGCCTCGCCCAGGCAACATAAGCCGAAGCGTCGGCGCCGCTAAGGCCTTCCCACTTTGCCAAGCAGCGAGCTCTTAAAGATTCGTCGCTTTCGGAGTCCAAACCGATGACCGTCAGCCAGTCGGAATTGTTGCTGACGGAATCGATGCCCGGGATTGGGGTAACAATTTCGGTTATTTGGTTTGCCAAAACGTTGTAAGCGGAGCCTGAATTCTCAGCAAGCACAGGCACGGAAATACTTGCACTTCCGTCTTCCAGAATAAAGGTTTCCTTGACTCGGTAGCGGAAAACACATCCTTGAGCATCGGTTTTTGTAGCGACAACCTTATCCTTTGCGATGGTAATATTACCGTTTGTGTCCTTACGGGAGAAAATAACAAGCCCTTCGGCGGCTTTGGCCTGCGTCCGGCTGAGTCCCAGTTGCTCTGCATTCCGGTCCAGCCAGGAACCCGAAGCCGTCTGCGTAAAGATATTCGGCAGCATGCTGTTGAGCGCGGTATAAATATGGAAAATAAATGCGGCGACCGTCTCGATGAAGAGACGAAAAACCCCGCCGGTATGGTAGTTGGTAATTTGGGGAATGGTTTTAGCGGTATCGTAAAAGAGCACTCCTATATCCGTCATGAGCCTTGTCTTGATGTCCTGCAGCAAACAGCCTGTGCCTTCGACCAAAGCAAGGTCGGCATACTCCAATACAATCTCCCCCTCTGCATTCAAGGCGATATCCGTCATTTTTATCATATTTAATCTCCCAAGCCCATCACCCTGAAGGGCGTCTTCGAGGACGGGCGTGCACTGCACCCGACAGTACCCAAAGGGCATCTTCGAGATATCAAAGGTGCATGTGTCCCTTTATTCTTCTAATAATCCGCTGATTTTCCCGTCAAAGGCCTGCAGCTTAATGATATCATCGGGACTGAGCGGTTTGCCGTCCTCGGTCTTCACGAGCGAAATATCGCTGATCATATCCTTCAGCAGCTTGGCCAGCGATGCGGAGCTGTTCCTGATGCCTATTGTCCGATTATTATTAAGGGAAATTTCCGTTGTTCCGGCGCTTATTTTTATATTGCTGTCCAGGCGTAATTCGGTATTTCCGGCCTTGACGATAAGGGCATCCTCGGGCGCGTTTTCTTTTTGAGCGCTGCCCATAACCGCCGAGATAATGGGATAATTCCTGTCTCCGTTGAGGAAATTAAGTAAAACAACGGTTCCTTTCGAGGGGGACATCCAAATGCCGCCTTGAGCCGCGCCCCAAAGCTTGGGTAGGGCGACCCTTGTGTATATTGTTTTTGTTTCCTCGCCGGTATTGGAAAGTTCGATACAGTCGCAGACATAGTTTCGGGTGTCGATCCTGTCGACCTTCGCCAAGACGGGAAAGGCGTTCTCGGAAACAATGTTGCGGATCAGGATTTCAAGCTGTTCCAGGATCATAAAACCTCCAAACGCATCAGGGCCTTCGCCGAAAAGTCGAATGCAACGGCTTTCACGATATATTCCTTATCCCTTAATTTCACTTTGTCGCCGATCTCGAGTTCCGGAATGGAAAAAATATTAAGTTTGTTGCGCTCGGCGGCAAGGAGCATATCGTCCACGGTGTAGGTTTTCGCCTTGTTTTTCAAGATATTGTCCGACAGAATCAGGGAATTTTCCCGTGTCAAAGAGTAATACAAATGCCTTCGAAGCGCGTTCGAAAGGCTTTGCACGCCTCTTCGAAAGTTTTCTTCCCTGCCGCCCTTCAGCACAATTTGTTCCGGCATGAAGTTTTCCGTTTGGTAGTGCAGATTCGGAGCCAGCTTCGTCAACACATCCTTGTACGAGGTATCTTTATAGGTTTCGTTTACTTCTTAAGGGTTAAAGGCATGGTAAGAGGCTTCGATGACGATATCTCTTGCGGTTGTGATCATGCTCTTAATTTTCCCGGAGAAGATCAGGATTTTCGCGCCGTTGTTCACGGACAGCGAGAGGTGGCAGGTATCTCCGGGCTTTGTTTCTATTTTATTGGCCAGGAAATAATTGCGCCGGATGCGGAGGCTTGCCGTTTTCGCCGCGCTGTTCAAGGCGTTGACCGCAATAAAACTGAAATTTCTGTCGATATTCCGTCCCGCTATCGTCAGGAACGATTCCACTTTCCACACCGTCATACGGAATAGCCTGCCGCTTTGAACTCTTCGAAGGTCAACGATACTTCCAAAGTGTTATCTCTGTTGGTTTCGAAAGACGACAGCCCTTGGAAGATAACCTTGACGATACTGCGGGCTGCCGTGTGGCTGTTGATCAGGGCATAAACCTTGGGCACGCCGCTGTTGACGTCGTAAAACAGGCGTTCGAGCTCTTCCAATGCTTCGTAAACTGTTTTGTTGTCGCTTGGGAGCAGTAAAAGATTAATGCTGACGGTTTTGTCCTTAAAGCCGCGCATGACTTTGCGCGGGGTGTCGTTGCCGGCGGAGTTGTTCGAGTCGATCAGGATTTCTCCATTGACACTCAAGCTCTGAAACACACCCGGAAGCTCCGTTTCTCCCAATTTTATGATGCCGTTAATATCGTCCGCTTTTAATATCATGATTGCTCCACCGCGTTATTGAGTTGTAAAACAAAGTCGTTGAGGTCGGCGATAACACCGTCCGCAATCTGCACGGTCTGTATATTGATGACCGTATTTTTATTTGCTGCAGGGATTGGGCTTAACGCCTGTTTTATATTTGTATTAGCTTTCGGCGCTATTGTTTCCATACTCGGAGCCGGTAACCCAAACTCCTCTGCATTGGCCGCCAGGAACGACAAATGCTCCGCCGGCAGGGACTGCGTCCCGCCGCTATAAGCATCGATGCCCGGAACGCTCGGATGGGCAATGGTCTTCGGGATAGCATCCTTTATTTTGCTTTTCGGCTTGAGCGAAATTTTCTGCTCGATATCCGGCACGGGCTGCTTCAGTATCCTGAAAAAGCCTTTAATTTTGTCAATCAGCCAAGTGAATCCTTGAAACAGTTTGTCCAAGCCAGCGATCACGACATCCAAAATAGGGTTCATACCTTGGAACGACGCTTTCACGTTTTCCCAATTGTTGTACAGCATGACGATACCGGTGACGACGGCGCCGATCGCTGCGGATACTATGGCGAGAACGGGATTCGCCGCAACGAAAGCCGCTGCCGACATCGCTCCCGCTTTAAGCATAGATGCGCCCAGGATTAAAGTGTTTTTGGAGGCGAGGATCATATTGGGGATAAGCCGGCCTGTCATGAGCGCGGAAACGAAACCCTGCATCCCGGCAAAAGCCGCCTGCGCCGCAGTCAAGCCGTGTGTTGCCAGGGTCAAGACTATGATTTTGGTCATCAAAAGCCCGGCAGCCAAAGCACCCGCCGACAACAAAGACGTCACCGTTACAATAACGCCGGCAAAAAGATTATTTTCGTTGACAAGGCTTGCAAGCCCGCCGACCACCAGGTTGACAATACCGAGCATTTTTGTGAGGACGGGCAGCAGGATATCGCCGAGTCATTTGCCGAGGTTCGCGAAATTATTGCCCAAAATGCCTAGTTGGCTGTTGAAGGTCTGTTCCATAATTTTTTGTGCTTTCGCCGTCGCGCCGGAAGCGTCAAGGACGGCTTCGTAGTTGTTTTTGAGGTCGCCGAGCTTGCCGGTGAGGAAGTTGATGCCTTTCGCTGCTTCCTGGACGAAAATTCTGTTGATCGTGTCCGCATCGGCTCCGACTTGGGATAAATTTTCCAAAGTTTTGATGAGGTCCAAGCCTCCATCCTCTGTGTAGGAGATACCGTAGCCCAATTCCAGAGCGCCTGCGGAAAGTTTGGCCGTCATCGCGTTGAACGCCGTGCCCGCCATCGAGCCCGAAAGCCCTAAAGTATTTAATTGACCGACCACGGCAGAGGTCTGCTCGAAAGAGACGTTGAAGGCCTGCGCCGACGAAGCCGCGTATTTGAGGCCTTCATTCAATTGGCCGAGGTTTGCGATCTGGAAGAGCTGCTGCGTTTTGGTGACGGTATCTGCAAGTTTTCCCATCTCGGCTTCCGCATTATTAGCCTTATTGCCGAAATTGTTATACAAAGTTCCTAAAAGAACGGTTGCTGTCGCCGTATCTCCCATGGTAGCGGTAGCCAAAGCAAGGGCTTTATTGGTGCCTGCAACGGCTTGTTCCGCCGTCAGGCCTGCCGAGAGGAGGTTGTACGCGCCCGACAAATATTCCTCGGAGCTCTGTTTATGGATGCGGCTCCAGGATAAGGCTGCTTTCTCAATAGATTGTGCCGATGTTTTGACTTCTTCGGCCGTGCCTGTCAGCAGAGTTTTCACGGGAGCAAGCGCCGATTCGAAGCCCGCAGCCTTATTTGCCGCCAGCCCCAAACTCGCGCCCAAAGCCAGGACCAGTCCTAAGGAAGCTTTTTTGAGCTTGTTCAGGCTCTGCTCGGCCTTCTCCAAACTCTCAAAGCTAGCCACTACTTTCTTTAGAGGTCCTGTGATCTTGTCTTCCAGCTCTACCAAAAATTTCGCCGTGTTCTTTGCCATATTTTTATCACCATATCGGGATTTTTAATTAATTTTACCCGGTTTATCAGCGTTGAGGGGGCAATTTTCCGCTTTTTGTTGACAGATTGTCCGCACTTGGTTATAATATATCGCTTTCTTTCGACAGGATAAATGCGCATCTTGGTACAAACGCTCGGCATCGCCGTACCCTCAAATATGCTAATCGCCTGCAGCGGTTTGCGCGTTTTTTGGGTGCGGCATGTTTTCATGCCAAAGTCGAAAGAAAGCAGCGCGCAAGCCCTGCGGGCTTTTATTTCTTATCCCCGAAACAGGCGGCGACCGCCCTCACGACCGCCGAGAAGATAATATCTTCCCATTCCGCCATTGCCATCCTTGCCCTTTGATGTTGTGAAAACAAGTCCTGTTCTCCGCATGTGTCCCGACCGATAACCAAGTCCCAAGGGTGGTCCATCGGACCTTCGGGAGGCAGCGTCAACTCCTCGTCAAAAAAGAGTTTAACCCGTGTTTTAATGACGTCGAGCGGTATCTTACGGAGCTCGTTTAGATCTCCGATACCGTAAAATTTTCCTCAGCCCCCATATCTTTCACCAGTTCCGCAAAAATATCCCCGACAGCAAGCGGTTTCTCGCTTAAGTAAGTCATAAAGGTTCTGTCCACAGGATAAACCAGCAGCTGAGAGAGCATTTTCTCGACGCGCCCCGAAGCGGTGCCTTTTCCCTTCAACTCCTGGTCTTGGAACAACGCAAGCTCCGCTTTGCTCGGCTTCCTGAAATAAAATTCCTGCCCTTCTTCGTTCTCTATCTTGATAACCCTGTGACCCAAAGCCTTTGCGTCCGACACTTCTTTCGGCAGTGCCTGTTCTTTGTCATTCATCTTTTCCTCCTAGCCCCATCACCCTGAAGGGTGTCTTCGAGGATGGGGCGTATACTTTTGCGCCCTTGTACCCAAAGGGCATCTTCGAGATGGGCAGAGCAAAAGTATTTCCTTATTTATTTACGTTGTTGATATTAATATCAATATTTTCCATACGTTTTTGCGTTGCTGCATCCCAGCGTACGGCATACTCGATGTTCAGGGTAATGATGCCCGCATAAATATCGAGTTCCCCGGCAGCAAAAATATGCTCCGTCTGAACAACGTTCCATTCGGTGAAGCCGCCCGAAACGGGGATGCGCCACGGCAGAAGTTCCAAAATTTTTGCCATGTAACGGGATACGGTTTCGCGTTCTACGGTTCCGAGATGGATCAGCATCGGCTGCACTACATCCCATTTCCTTTGGACCTTCACAAAATTTTTGCCTGTATCGCAAGCGTTGTCCCAGTGCCAGGCAGGAGTCAGGAACGCAAGGTCCGGCAGGATCGACGCCCAAGGCGGCGTATTGTACTCGTTATCCCCGATAGCCGTCAGATAAATAAAATCTTCCTGTATCTCTGTTGCTTCTAGCACAATATTCTTGATAATATCCTGAAATTCCGCTATCATGTTATTCTCCGTTGAGGCCCTCAGTTGAGGGTTTGGTTTAAGTATTCGAGCGACAGGTCCGTTAATTTTTGATGATCCTCTTTGCTGACGCCCAAGTACGGGCGCGCGGTCATCTTTTTTGTGCCCCTCTGCAGGAATTCCGAATAATTCATCTTGTCGTCAAGAATAATAGCGCCTTTGCTCCAGAGCATGAGGCTGTAACCGACCGCCCTGTGCAGCGAGCCCGTCCTGTAAAGCATGGAACCGCCTGCTTTTGCGCGTTCCAAATTCTTCACGGTTGATGCTGCCAGCGGAGCCCATTTCGTGCCGTCGGGAGCTGTCTTGGTTTTGAGGATGCGCATCCGAGCCGACTTTGCCAGCCAAGACGCCAACGCATGCCCCAAATTATTGCTCTTCGTCAAATCCGTATTCCGCAGCTTTTCTAAAATCTCATTGAGGCCGACAACACTGAAACTCACCATATTCTGTTCCTCGGATCCATGCGGTTCGGCGGGAAGGCGGTTACGACCTTGTTTTCGACGGACGGCATCGGCGTATTGTCGACACTCAGGCCCAAGTCAAGCTTTCCGGCAGCGATCATCTCCAATTGTTTCAAAGCCGTATCTCGGTTGGTTTTAACGGTGTTGTCCGAACTGCCTTCCGTCAAGCCTTTGCGCGACATCAGGCTGTACAAACTCAGCTTGACGCAGATGTCCCTCAGCGAGCGCGGCACCACAGGCAGGGGCAGGTTGCCCGTCTTCACGAGGTAGAGGTTCATTTCGTCGGTCGCCCGCATAATAGCCGCTTGTATTCTGCCGGCAACAATATCCGCGCTTTCGGTGCTCAAGTCTCTCGCCCAGCCCTCAATAGCGCTGTTCTTACACGCTTCGTACAGGTCTTCCGCCGTGCAGTACAGCATTTCCTTAGGTGTCATGTGAAGTTTAGTATGAGATTTATGTAAAGTTTAGTTTGAGACTTTTTGTCATATAACATTTAGTTTTGCAGTTATGACACATTTAGTTTTGCAGTTTTTGAACTATAAAAATTAAAATTTGTCAAGTTTTTTTATACTATTGTTTTCAGGGGAAGGAAGTAGAAAGAGAAAAGATGAATTGTTAGAATAAACCCATGAAGAGAGCCCCCAATTCTTCCCGTAGGCTTTTAAGGATTCATCATCCTTAATGCTGCATTCCTCCCTATAAAATATTTGGGGAGGGATGTTTACATTCTATAAGGATATCTAGTATTCTGGCTATTCTATAACCTATTCTTTATAAAATGGCAAACCAAGAAGAGGT
>NZ_FOKY01000027.1 GCF_900112165.1 Brevinema andersonii | reverse complement strand
CTCTATGAAAATTAATACAGTTAAATGGTATATATTGTTTTTGCTGATATATAGGTATTATGCTAGCTTCAAACCTTTTATTTCCAATTACTTATGACGATGATTTTGCTTATTCTGTAATGGGCAATCCTTTTCTTTTACAATGGAATGAGTATCTCCTTATAAACAATCCCTTCCCGGAGCATTTTAGGGAGGGATCTTTCTTTCTGGCAGCAGATGCATAAGCCTGCTGCTTAGGAAAAGGGATTTCTTTTAAAGTGCCAAATCAAACTTCGCATGACATCCATCCAGAAAAAATTAATGCTATTTCGTCTATAAAAAAGAGTTCTGCTATTGCAAAAAAAAAAATGTTGGCTTTATGCTTCTTTCTGTGAAGCGAGAATATTATGACACCTTAAATGATGTATTTCAAAAAGTCCAAAATGCTGTAAATGAGATTGATTTTCCAAATGAGGTCCAGAAACCTGAATTTCGGTTGTTTACTCCTAATGATAGTCCTGCAATATCGATTCATATTTCAGGAGAAAGTCCAATAAAAGTACGGGAAGTAACTAAAGAATCTGAAACGGCAGTGCACCAGATCAATCATACTGAGGAATTGTCAATTTTAGGGAAACGAAATTTTCAATATCTCGTGGCTGTTGATCCCGAAAAACTCTCTCAACGAAGTATTCCTTTAGGTAAAGTATATCAAGCAATCCACAATGCTGTAGCTGATATTCCTGGCAGCGAAATTCTCAAAAATGGAAATCTACAAAATCTTAATATTGTTTCCTGTTGTTGCACTCAATCAAGTAGCAAATTTCAGTGAAGAAAAGGAAAGTACAAAAATCCGTTCCGAAAACGGGTTATATACTGTCAAAGTATTGGATACAATGCAAAATGTTAATGTTCTTTCCAATAATACATTTTCGATATTGTCAAAAATAGAAAAACAATTCGCAAACAAAACGAATCAACTAACTGCTGCACCTTATTTTGAAAATGAAAAAGAAGAAACAGCTAAAAGAATGAAAGAAATAGGTATTACTGTTGCTTTAGGATTGGTCTTGATTTTCGGGTTGCTGATTTTTCTGTTCAATTCCTATATCCATACGATTATTGTTTTATCAGTGACTCCTTTTATTAGTGTGTGCTTGGTGATCAGACTGACTAATTATGCAGCTACCTCTGAGTAATATGGCTATAATCGGAACAGTGTCACTATTGGGAGTGATTGTTAATGATTCTATTGTTATGCTGGAATTTTTACGCTCTTACGTTAAGGAAGATGGTGATTTTATTGCTTCAGTAGCCAAAGGAGCAGCAGTATGTCTGCATTTTATTATGATGACTACTATCACAACAGTAGTAGGCGTGATGCCGGTTGCGTTAGGATTTTCCGGGCATGAATTTTATTTGCAGCCGCTTGCTGTGACTATTGTGTTTGGAATATTGTTTTTGTCAATAATTACATTATTTTTAGTTCCTGTTTTGATCATGATTCTCGAAGAAGATTGTGGACATATATTCAAGAAAAGCCAGCATGTTCGGAATTTATTATTTAATACATACGTTTGGCGGAAATTTAAAATGAAAATTCAAAAAATTTTATCACCTATATTTAGTTTTATTTTGTTATTTTTAATTGGAATGCCGGCATTTGCACAAGACTCTCCAATTCCTTCGGACCAAAGTGTGATCAGCGAAATGGATTTTTAAATTTGTATTTGTATAATACATTTGATATTAAAATGATTAGTATTGATGTTCAAGCGGCTCGTGAAAAAGCTAAAATTGCTTTTTCGCCTTTTGGAGGTTCGTTTTTTATTAAAGGGTCGTATACCGATGGTATCACGAGCAGTTCCATGCCGTTACATAAGATATCTATGTCTGCATCCTTTGTCAACCAATATGCAAGTTAAGTATACCAATGCTTCTGATGGATTTGGCTTTGATGCTGTTATCTGTCCGATGGGAACTTATATGAAAATAGAAGAAGGAGTGCAATATACCGAAAATGATAGCTCAAAAACAGAATTGAATACTATGTCACACACTTTTGATCTTGATAAATATTTCATCCCTTATTTTGATCTAAGCATTGTACAACCACTGTTAAAAAATAGTTTTGCTTATAATATGCGTAAAAAAATTGTAAAAACAGCAGATAGAGAAAAAGATGAAACAAAACGGGAAAAACAGGTATATTTGGAAGGTATAATTCTATAAGCATTAACTAAGTTTCACCGTTTGGTTTTGGATGGGCGTATTTTGGCGATTAGACAAGCATCTCGGCACCAGATGTCGCGGATGCTCAAACACAGCAGCAACTCCAGAGAGCCGGAGCTCGTTCATTATGGCATGTTCAGCAATTTCAAGTATAGGTGGAAAAATTGGATCCTATATCCGAACAAGTACTAAGAATCTAGAACTTGATTTCCTAGAATTGGAAGACTGTCTTAATATTAAACTGTCGCGGACTAATTTGGGATTTTTGGATCACACTGTGTTATCGGAAAAAGAATATGAATGGGCTCTTGTTTTTCAACAGTCATTGTAGAAAAATGCAAATTTGGATCGGATCAGGAATTTTGCTGTCAAATATAAATGATGCTGTTGCTGTTACCAAAAATCAATTACTACCAGAACTTAATTTTACTGTTTCTTACAGAAAAGCAGAGAATAAGAATCGAGTGAACATTTCTTATGATTTGCTGCTAGATAGTTTTTATAAGGACTTAGAATTTCGGCTTCCGTTAGTCAAAAACCTGAAATAGAAAATTTTAAATATAAATTGTCCTTTTATTCTTATGCCTATCATTACTTCGGTTATTAGTTATTATGCTCAAACTTTAGGAATTATTATGTTAGGGTATATGGTTGATCCGTCATTTACACCGTTTTTTATTCAAATGTTTCTTTCAGCTCTTGACTGGAAAAATGTTGTTTTATAATTTGGCTTGGTTTTTGTAAGTGCAGTAATATACTACAGCTTATAAAATTTTATAGAATTTATTTTTTATCTTTTGATATATAATTAATAACTGTTATTTTTTCTAATTCGGCCTCTAATGAACCAATTAATTTTATCCCTTTAGTATATAGTTTTTGAATTTCTTCAAAAGGTAAATCTTGTTGTTGTATTTGAACAATAATTTTTTCTAATTCTGTTTTCATAGATGTAAAAGAAGACATATTACTCCTACTTGAATTGCTGAATAATCTCTGATTCTGTTAATATTTTTTTTCCTTTAAGTAGATTATTAAATAAAGAAATTTGACGTTTTGCAAAATTACGAGTGTCTTTAATTAAAGTTTGAACCATAGTATCTTTAGATAGTTTGTTTAACAAAAATAATACTACATGACGATAGCCAATAGCGTCTAGTGCACAACAAGGACCAAAAATGTCAAATAATACTTTTGTTTCATCAATCAATCCCTGCTTTATCATTAAATTGACTCTTTGCTCAATATTGAAATAAATATTTTCTCTAGAATCATTAATGTAAATCCAATGCCAATTCCATAAAGGTCTAACATTTTGATTATGTAATGCAGAAAATGGGCGTTCTGTTACATAAATAGCTTCTAAGGCACGAATAATACGTTTTTTATCATTTTTATGAATTTTTTGAGCATATAATGGGTCTTTTAATTGTAATTGTTTATAAAGATAATCATATCCTAATGCTTTACTTTTTTCTTCAAGATAGTTTCTATATACTTCATTTTTAGCATTCTCTTGAAACAATCCATAATATAGAGCTTTGAAATAAAGACCTGTTCCTCCAACAATAATAGGAACTTTTCCTTTATTATTAATAGTTGTTACAGATTCAATAGCTTTGTCTCTCCAAAAACCAACATTACAGGGCTCATTTGGTTTTAGTATATCAATAAGATAATGTGGAATGTTCTGACGATCAGATATACTGGGTTTTGCTGAACCAATATCTAAAAATTTATAAACTTGTACGGAATCACAAGAAACAATTTCTCCATTAACTAACGAAGCATATTCCATAGCAAGGGCACTTTTACCTGCAGCTGTTGGCCCAACAATTGCTAATACATTAATAGCATTATTATTTTGTGTTTTTTGTGTCATCAAAACTATATTCTATATTTCCGCTTAATACTTCTCTTAATGCAAGTAATGTTACTTTTTCTGTACGATTTTTTCCAATAGGGATTTCTGTTACATCATTATATTCTCTCGAGAGTGCTTGAGCGTATTTGATAGTTGCAACAGTTGCTTCATATTTATTGCCTTTAATTGATAAAATTTCATCTAGTGGTAAGGGCATGATATCTCCTTAATTTTCTTATCATTATTATATCATATTATGCATAAAATTGTCAAATAAAAACGCCAATATATATTGGCGTTATGAATTTAATTATTTTTAACGTACAGAGCCGCTTGCTCTCCAGCAATGCGTCCAAAGACATAAGCTCCCATATATGCTCCTACAATAAAATCAGTCACTTCACCTGCAGCATATAAGCCTGGAACTACATTCCCGTTTGCATATAAGACTTGTGCTTTTTCGTTGGCTGTTACTCCTCCCCGAGTCATATGGTATGCTGAGCGAACAGGGATAGCATAATAAGGTCCTGTTTCTGCAAAATTTCGTTCAAATGGTGCTCGACCCATAAGATCAGCACTCTCTCCTGCAATAGCTTTACGGTAATTTCCCATCGTAGTAACAAAATTGTCTGGATTAATTTTTATTTTTTCTGCAAGTTCTGCTAATGTTTGGCCTTTAGACACCCAACCGTATTTTTCATGTGATTGTAGGCGATAGCAGATATCTTTGGTAAATTGGTCATAAACATAATATGCGGTGCTACCTTTTTGAGCTTTGATAGCCTTAGCAATATCATCACGAGAAGCTTTTTCGTTGACAAAGCGCTGACCTTCTGCGTTCACTAAAACAAAATCGGCAGGCAAGTCGTCAGATCCTGTAAGTGCTCGTGTTTTGGGATAAGTAAAAGGGAACATGTTAAATACGTTTAAATTACGTAGACCCATACCGTATTTCTCGAATACTGGAATAAAATCGCCCGTATTGCCTTCTTGGTTTGATGTATAGAAGCCTACTAAATCTGGTCTGTATTTTTTTAAGAGTTCAGAATTAGCAGAGAACCCTCCTGTTGCAATAATAACAGCTTTTGCCATAATTTTGTAAGTTTGATCTTTGTGCTGTACCACAGCTCCTTTAACTACATTATTTTCTATGATCAAATCAACTCCTTTAGTACCAGTGCGAATATCAGTGCCTAGTTCGCGAACGACTTTTTCGATATTATCTTGAATATGTTCGCCAGCATAAGCATTAGATAAATGCATATAGGAACGTTTTGCATAGAGATAATCCAGAGTAATTCCAAAGTTTCTCAACCATTTATCAATCACTGATGCTCCCTCAGAATATACGCGAAGGCGTGCAGGAGTATCGGTTGTTTTGCGTGCTATTAATTCATTATAAAGGTCATCAGCAGTTCTGGTAATTCCGGCACGTTTTTCTGCTTCTGTGTTCACCATATCGTAGAAATCCTTATCAAATTTACCGTTTCCGCTTAAGATGTCAAGCTTTTCGACGACAATAACTTGAACTCCTGCATTACGTGCTTCTATTGCGGCGGCCAATCCTGCAGGACCTCCACCGATGATCAAAACATCTGTTTCAGTGTCTCCTATAGGAGCGGTTGTCTGCGAACTTTTCGTATCAAATGTGATTTTTGGACTATCTTTTTTTGCTTTTTTTAAAGCATCAGCAACAGCGCTTTTAATGCCGAATGACGTAAAACTAGCTCCGGATGCGCTGTCTACTGCCGGGGTGTTTTCTTGAATAATGCGCTTTTTGACAATCGGAAAAGCACGTGACATTAGAAGACGGGTTTCATCTTCAGATACAAGTACAATATCCTTGATCTTGTTACTTTCAAATTCAACAGAAACTTTAATCGGACCGTTAAATCCAACTCCTGTTCCTTCGACTTTGTTTTGGCCACAAGCTGCCACAAAAAGCACTAATACAAGCAAAAATTTTTTCATTATTTCCTCCAATTTATAAGAAATTTATCTATATTAAAAATAATAAACATTTGAAAAAAATCATACTTGTTAAAAAGTTATGTGATTATTATACAGTGGAAAATATTTTTTCAAATAAGAATTTTATTTAATAGAACAATTGAAATTTTCAAAAGATCGTATTATAATACTGATTAAGGAGATAAAAATGAATATAATCATCACAATAATTATTTTAGTTATTCTTGGATTGATTTTAGGAACAGATTTATTCCATCTGAAAGTAAGAAAGAATATTGATGAGCTTCATTATGCTGCCACTAAAGATATGTGGTATAAAAAAGAAGGTAATAAAAAATTAATTATTTGTCTGCACGGCATGTATTCTACACCTCAGACGTTTGTTGAGTTTGCCGAACAATTCAATGGCGAAGGTTGGGATGTTTATCTGCCTGCGCTTCCTGCATCTGCACGGACTCTTGAGGAGCTTGAACAAATAGGGCCGTGGACATGGAAAGAAAGTTTGGCAATTGCCCGCAAAAAAATACTGGAAGCATCAAAAGGCTACGAAACAGTGATATTAGGTGGTCATTCACAAGGTGGTAGCTTGACTTTGGCGTTGGTTCCGGATTTGCCCTTTATTAAAGGAGTATTTATTATTGCCTCTCCGGTTTCATTATATGGCAATCATATTTCATATTGGAAAAATATAGGTATTTTCTTTTCTGGTCTGCTGCATTTTGTGGTACCTAAAGGCATCAAAGAAAAAACAGATACTTCTGATGAGCGGCTTGCTGTAGAAAATATTTGTGATGCGGAAGGTATTTTTTATCCCCTTACGTTGCATACGTTCAAATTAGGGCTCAAAAAAATGTTACCACGGCTTCGCGAGATTCATCAGCCTTTATTTCTTGCTTATGAAAAAGGGGATACTATGGTTAATTTTTCAAATATGGAAAAAATTGCTCAGTCTGTTTCTTCTGTAACTGTTGTTGAAAAAGTATTTGATACATCAAAATCGGAAGAACCTTACGGATACCGACATCAATTATTAAACTATAAGCCTACAAAATTAGAATTATTTAAAGCATTGAATGAATTTATTGGTTCTATAGGATAATGTTGCAGCAAAGTTTAGATACAAATATTTTGAAAAATATATGAGGCAAAGTTATTGTGCTGACGAAAGAAAACTGCACCCTGAATTTAGTGCTTAGAGATAATTTTAGACAAATTATCGTAGACAGGGATTTCTAAATAATAGCATCAAAAATATATATTCTAGAATGTATATTTTAGGAATTAACTAGGAGATTTTAAGCAATATAGGCTTTGATATTTTTATTTCAATCCGAACCCATGTGGAATAAGTTGTATTTGATTTTGAATTCAAATAGAATGTTTGCAAAATTGTATTTTTAGAAAGATCAAGCAATGGTAAGATCGTTATCTAAAACTATTTAGTAGAAAATAACTAAAAACTGCAGGGCTGTACGTTGCTACTTCTTTGCTTTGATATGTTAAAAGTATACCGTACCCAGAAAACGTACAAACCGCTGCAGGCGATTTACAGATCTGAGGGCACGGCAATATATTAATATGAGGCGAGCATTTTTATTGAAGTAAAGAAGTAGCTAAGATAATTGTAGAATAAATAAAAAGTTATGTCAAGACTATTATTATTTTAACCTTGTTTTGTTAATTAAGTAGAACAAAAAGATATAAAAACTTGACATGGGGGAGGGATAATACAATAAAATGTATTGTCATTTTAAGGCCATAAAAATTTAGGAAATAATGCGCTGTCTCTATGTAAAAATAGTTAATAAATTATTTCAAGCTTATCCCGATATTCAGGATAGGCTGAGTTATTTTATCAATTCTTTCTATCCTCATGCAACTTCAGGAGCCTATGCACTTTATACAGCAGTCTGTATGGTTATAAAGAGATTTATGTTGTTGATTTTTATGAAAACTCTCAAAATTATGTTTTTCGAGTAGGCAAAAATTGTAAAAAAATTTTTAACGGATTATCATCATGTGTCAGAAATAGAGTTACAACTTGGATTTACAGAACATCATCAAATGTCTTTTGAGCAATCGATATTTAATTCTATTAAAGAAATTTCAGATGAGTATTTATATTCTATTGTGTATAACTCATATATTAATAATTTTATACCACTAGCTGATAAGCAAAATGAGTCCTCATATGTTCTAGAAGAGAAATCACAAAATGCATTGAGGGATTGGATATCATTACCTCACCAAATACCAAAAGATAAAGAGATCAATTCTTCATTAGAGAAAAAATATATTTATTAAAATTTTTGATAAAATTCCTAACTATTTGAAAAGCTCTTTTATTTATAAAATAGTTGAAAAGTTGCGAACTAAATATAGACAATAGATGATATATCGTTATTAGAAGATATGCTTTTTTGGGAAAAGCATATTTTGTTGGTTTATGTAGATATAAGATCAATAGATTTTTTAGATTTAAGAAGATAAGCATAAACTAGAGTTGGTGATGAGGCATGTTATTTATGCTGAAAGGATATTATTTATTAACTGTTCAATATTTTTATTATAATTTGCTTCTGCATATTAGCAATGTATTTATATCTCAAAATTTTTTATGAAAAGATCAACTCTCTCTCTCTCTCTCTCTCTCTCTCTCTCTCTCAATGTATTTTATTAATATTTTTAAAGGATTAAATGAAGCAAGATTTTTTATCTGTTGCCATTCTGTGTGCATGCCTCGTTGAAGAAAATAATTTCGAATTTTGTCTTTTAGCGATGTTGAGGTGATTTTCTTATATTTGTATTTCTTAAGATCTTCATCCCTGATTTTAAGATAATCGCTATAATAGATGTTTTGTCTTTCATTTAATTGCAATATATCTGTATAAGGATTACTATAATGATGGCATAAGCATGAGTTATCAGAGTGGTCTTCTGCATACCAAATGTTTTCGTATTTGTTTTTGTCTTCGTGAAAGTACCTAGTGCCAATAGATAAAGGTGAAAAAAAATCTTTAGGATAAATTTTTACCCCAGCGTAGACTTTATTTTCAGAAGCGGGGAGCCACCCATCGTTTTGTGTGTATCCGTGGTGGATAAAGTATAAATGTATTAATTTAGTGGCGATCATATAAGCTTTTTTCCTCCAATAACGGAAATAATGCATGTTTTCATAAATACTGCACATAAATTCCGCAAGGGGAGATTGTTTTTTACACGCAACCGAATGAGCTGTATATGTTTGGTAATCGGAGATTTCTACTCCTAAAAAAGAATGGTAATCTGGCGAATTGGCTAATTTTTCAACAAGTTCATTAAAGAAGTGGCCGTTAATGATTTCAATATCTGCATCAAGATAGATTCCACTGTGTTCCTTGAGGACCCACCAACGAAAATAATCACTTAAAAAAGCATGATCTTTTTCTTGATATAGAGCTTTTGTATAATTATTTGCGTCAATAGGCAGATTGTCAGCATTCCAATGCATAATCTGATAATCAGGTAATTCTTTTTTCCAAGTTTGGAGATAATTGGTATATATATCAGGTTTTTTATCAAAACCAAAGTAAATTCGATGTAATATTTTATTCATTTTTATTCCTTAATATTATGATAAGCTTGTCTCAAGTATTTGTAAGATGAGCCTATTATCCATAGGATTCCGTGAATCGATTGGTACAATACCTTATGAAAAAACTTTCTGTGAGGGGGGGGGGGGGGGGATTAGTTTGTTTTTCAATTTTTTGAATACTTGGCGAATATGATAAGTGATTGATCGTGAGGTTCTATTAAAGAGTAAGAAATTTGATTAATAAATTTTTCACTAATGAATTTCATTAAATATTCTCTATTTTTAATATCAGATGAATAAAAATGGTAGGATATTTCTGAGACTTTATTATTAATAGTAGCTTGAATAATGTTTTCCCATTGATCTATTGTTTTTGTTGTTTGAAATTCTTCTAAGGATTCTCGTGCTTCATATCCTAGTTGTTTTAGGGTGGTGGGATTATTGATAAGTTCAATAATTTTTTGGGCTAATAAGGAAATATTGCCTTGAGGAACTGAGATTATTCCTTTTGTGTTTGCTAAGGAAATGCTCGGAAGCTCGAACATGACTGTTGGAATACCGTGAGCTTTTGTTTCTGTGAGCACCATAGAAAAGCTTTCTGAAACAGAAGTCATGACATGCAATGAAGCTTTTTGATAGTAAGACTCCGGATCTACAAACTCCGGCAAAATGACATGATCTTCTAAATTGTTTGCAGAAATAAAGTGATCTACTTCTTCTTTTAAGGGTCCGTCTCCCAAAATGATGATTTTTGTATTTTCAGGCAGCGAAAATAGAGCTTGCGGGATGACTTGTAAGAATTCCAATATTCTTTTTTCGTGTACAAAACGTCCGCACCATATTATGTAGGGCTCTTCACATAATGAAGGAGTAACATTCTCGAGGTCAAAAGTAAGTGGATTGTTTATAAGAAATACGTTAGAAAATCCTAGAAGATTAAAATATTCTATATTGTAAGGTAAAAGCATGCAAATTGTATCAAGCTTGGCAAACATTGCAGTTCTGATGGTATTAATCAAAGCTTGAGCATGCAGACAAGATACTTTAGTAAAGTGAAAATGATCACAGTGATTGAATACAATAACTTTTTTTCCAAACATTTTTAAACAAAATATAAGAAGATAGTTGATAGAAATAGGATCATCTTCGTCATGAACAAGAAACACACCAATAGTACTGTTTTTAATAAATTCTATCCATTGTTTGATATTGGTACCTACTGTTGTGCGCTGGATATTATGGGGAATTGGGAAATCACGATGATGAATACCTGTTTTTGTAAATACGGCAATCTCCCATTTTCTATCAACCATTTCTTTTATAAGAATAGAATATACCCGTTCAGCACCGCCTAAGTACAAATTATCAGTAATAAGCCCTAATTTTTTTTGTGATGTGGCGATGGCATCAGGGAAAACACTATTTTTCCATAAGTAAGCCATAAGCGGAATATTCTGATAGAGAGAGTATTTGTATAACTGTTCAAGAATGATTTCTATAGTGAAAGTTTCTTGAAATAGTTCAAGAACTAAGGAATTGGAATTATGCGGGTCTGTATCAAGAGCCGATATTAAATTGTCTAAGTTGTGATGACATAAAGCATGAACTACTGAATGATAATGTTCTGATATTAATTCATTTTTAAGAATATCTAAAATAATTTTATCGTTTTTTAATGTCTTGATAAGCCGAGAAAAAGAATAATGACCTTGTTGGGTGCTGTACTGTCTAGTCCGAAAACAATATAGTTTATTTTTTATGCCAATGTAAGAAGCAGCGTTTTCCATAATAATCGGCATTTGTAGTATATCTTCACTTTGTGAAATATTGATATTTTCTGGTATTTGGGAGATCGATTTTAAGTAAAGGTCTCTTTTTATCAGGCGGCTCCATAATGTTGAACAGCCTATTTCGTTATGAAAATACAAAGACTGAAGCTCTAGTTTGGAAATAAGGGATAGTGATAATGGAGTGAACCATTCTTGCCATTCATGTTCAATGCCAAACTGGATAATATCTGCCTTAGTTTTATTAATGATATGAGATAGTTTATTTAAAGCATAATCTGAGATTAGATAGTCATCTGAATCAATATACATGAGATATTCTCCGACAGCTGCCTTTGCACCTGTGATCCGAGATTGAACAAGACCAAGGTTTTTTTTATGTTTGATGATATTGATAAAAGGATATTTTTGTGTGAATTTTTCGGTAACTTTTAAAGTGTGATCGGTGGAATTATTATCAACAATGATAATTTCATAATTTGCTGATTTTTGGTTAACACAGGAATTTAAGCAATCTGAAAGAAAATTTTCCGTATTATATGTAGGAATTATAATTGATATTTTCGGTTTCAAACATGCTCTCCTAGACAATAGATAAGCACTTATTTTTATCTATCGTAATATTGGACATTATAAAAAAGATTATTAAATTTGTGAATGTCTTTGAATAGAGCAGAAATTATTATGTAGGCTAAATTTTATTAAACTCAATACATTTTGTTTGATCAGAATCAAAATACATAAAACTTCGTAAATAAATTAAAAATAATAAATAGTTAACTCCATATTTTTTCAGTTTATTATATATTTATATAATACTAGAGATATAATGAAAAGTTAAAGAAATGATGAAAAGATCTGCAAAATATCTAAAAAAATTATTGAGCTTTTTTTAATTGACGATCCGATAAGAAATTTTAAGCTTTTCTCTTTGCCTACAATGGCAAGGAAATATTGAGTATTTTGTAGAATCTTCTATATATGCATAGTGCTATAGCAACACTTTACGAAAGCTGAAGGTATAGTCAAGCTGCTCAAGTTCCGATTCCCATTCGATGATCCTCAGTCAGGGATTCTGAACCTCAAATGAATAATACTCAAACATTTACCACTCCTTTTCTTTCCAATTTGCACTCCATCCTTCTCTGGTATCTTAATTCATCTAAAAACGATTATTTACCTATTAGCATCTCTCCGGATGGTCATTTACTTCCAGAGGAACATGAATCTTATACCACTATAACGATATATATCAGAGTCTAGCTTTACCAAGGCAAGATACTGAAGTTTTTCTCCAACAAACGCTCTAATGGTTCGATGCTATCAACAATGATACTCAACAAGGAAATTCAATCGGATAGATTTCAAATACAATGCATGGTGATTCTCCCAACTTCTTCTAGAAGTTCTGCTAAGCATGTTATTACTAATACAAACTGGTGGGAAAGATCACTGTTGTCATTGTCATGTGAAGTTTAGTATGAGATTTATGTAAAGTTTAGTTTGAGACTTTTTGTCATATAACATTTAGTTTTGCAGTTTTTGAAAATAAAAATTAAAATTTGTCAAGTTTTTTTATACTAT
>NZ_FOKY01000026.1 GCF_900112165.1 Brevinema andersonii | reverse complement strand
TGGATAAATATTTTGAAAGAATCAACCACATAATCGATCATTTCAGGAGTGATGCCGTGATAAAGACCTATCCAAAAGGTATTATTCATCACAACATCTGTATTTGCCAAATTACCAACAACTCTATATTGTACATTTTTCATATAGGGTTGTTTTGTCAGATTTCCAGCAAATAATAAGCGTGTTCCTATTTTCTTTTCATTCAAATATTGAGTAATTTCATTACGGGTAAAAGGAGCTGTTTTTTTAACGGTTAATAAAAATCCGAACAGAGAAGGATCACTTTTAGGTGTAAGTTCTGGCAAAATAAAATATTCTTGAAATTGAGACATTTTTTCCATGAGCAATTTATAATTACGCCGTCTTATCGCTATAAATTCTGGCAATTTTTCTATTTGAGCATCAGCAACAGCTGCCTGCATATCAGTAATCTTCAGATTATATCCAAGATGAGAATAAACGTATTTGTGGTCATAGCCTTGCGGAAGCCCACCAAACTGCATATTAAACCGCTTATGGCAAGTATCATCGCATCCAGGGGAACACCAACAATCCCTGCCCCAATCGCGAATGCTTTCCATTGCTTTTTTCAGCATAGGATCGTCCGTCAGAACGGCTCCACCTTCTCCCATCGTAATATGATGAGCCGGATAAAAACTTAATGTAGACACATGGCCAAAAGTCCCTAATTTTTTACCGCCATATGTGCCCCCAAGAGAATCACAACAATCTTCAACGACCCATAAATTATGTTTATTCGCAAATTCCATGACAGCATCAAGATCAAACGGATTCCCTAATGTGTGTGCTAACATAATGGCTCTTGTTTTAGAACTCAGAGATTTTTCCAGCATAGAAATATCAATGTTATAAGTAGGAAGAGTAATGTCAAGAAATACCGGTATGAGCCTGTTTTGTAAAATAGGATTCACAGTAGTCGGAAACCCCGCCGCAACAGTAATAACTTCACTGCCTGGAAGTATTTGTTTTTCCTTCATCAGAGGAGATGTCATAGCAGATAATGCTAATAAATTTGCTGAGGATCCTGAGTTACATGTAAGAGCATATTTTACACCAACAAATTCACGAAGCTTTTTTTCAAAACTAGCGTTAAAACGATAGGTAGTAAGATGAAAATCCAAGGCACTTTCCACTAAATTGCATACTTCATGGTAATCAAAAACTTTACCACTGATAGGAATATTTGTTTTTCTTGGCATAAAAGACTCAGAAGAAAATTTTTCCTTTGCATATTCTTTCGTTAATGCAATTATTTGTTCTTTCAATTTATTTTCCATTAGGAGATCCTTTGCTTGATATATTCGGATATAAAAGAATCAAGATGGTGTTTTAATTTGTCGGGTTCGTGAAGGTAGGTTTTATATTCTGAAGCAGTTTGGATAACACTTTCATTAGTATTGAAAAGGGGGCGCCAACCTAATTCTTCTTGAATGAGTGAAGAATCTAATCGAAGCCTTTGTGTTTCATGAGAAAAATGAGTATGTTCATCAATTTTATAATTGCCTTGACCTAGTGATTCAATGAAAAGAGATGTGATATATTCAACAGTATGTTGATTGGAATTATCTAAAGGAGCTATATTATAAGATGGTGATAAGCGAAATAAAGAGGTGGTAGTAGGGGGGGGGGTATTTTGGAGAGAAGCTGTACAAATTAATAGGTATCCCCATAATGCATCCATTATGTATTGCCATGGTCTAATGCTGTTTGGACAACGTAATGATAGGACTGTTTTTTGTTTGATAGACCTGATAATATCAGGAATGAGACGGTCTTTGGAAAAATCTCCTCCGCCGATAACGTTACCTGCTCTTACAGCAGTTAATATTACTCCTGTTTTTTTGTAGAAGGAGGAACGATAACTTTCGATAGCTAGTTCACACATTGCCTTGCTAGCAGAATAGGGGTCATGTCCTCCTAAACGGTCATTCTCACGATAGGAATAAACCCATTCATTGTTTTGATATACTTTATCCGTAGTAATCAGTACAATACTTTGTAGTGAATCCAATTGCCGGCATGCTTCAAGAAGATGAATTGTTCCCATTACATTCGTATTGAATGTTTCAACAGGACTCTGGTAACTAATTAGTACTAGGGGTTGTGCTGCTAAATGAAAAACAATATCAGGATTTTCAGATTTTATAATTTGAACTAAAGTATCATAATCCCTAATGTCTTGGATATAGGATAGCATATCTTGATTTGTTTTTGTGAGAGTAAAAAGTGATTCTGACCCTTCATCGAGGCCAATACCTACAACTTTTGCTCCTAATTGAAGGAGAAAACGAGAAAGCCATGTACCTTTAAATCCAGTATGACCAGTAATCAGAACGGTTTTATTTTGTAATTTTTGTTTTATTGTATCCAAACAAATCATATCACCACCTTTTCCATGGAGCATTTTTTGTTTGCCATAGTTCTTCGAGATATATTTTGTCACGTAAAGTATCCATGCATTGCCAAAATCCTTTATGTTGAAATGCTTTTAACTGGTGATCTTGTGCGAGATTTTGCAGAGGTTTCTGTTCGAAAATAAGATCATCATTAGAAGAAAGATAATTAAAAATACCTGTATTGAAGATAAAAAATCCTCCGTTAATGAATCCTTTTTCGTTGTCGGTTTTTTCAGAAAATGAAGTTACTGTTGAATCTTCAACAGATAAAACTCCAAAGCGACCTGGAGGATGTACTGCTAAAATTGTACCGATTTTACCGTGTTTTTTGTGAAATTCTATTTCTTGAGCAATATCAACGTCACAAACACCATCTCCATAGGTTAAACAAAAATCTTCGCCATCGTGAAAAAATTTTTTTGTTTGATAGATACGTGAACCAGTCATATTGTTATCGCCAGTATGTACAAGATGTAATTTCCAAGGTTCTTTTTTATGGCTGTCATAACTATATGTAATTAAATTTTCAGTAAAATCAATACTTAAATCACTGAGATGGGCCATATAATTAAGAAAAAATTCTTTGATTTTAAAACCTTTGTAACCCAGACAAATAATAAATTCCTGACAACCGAAAGAACTATAATATTTCATGATATGCCATAAAATAGGAAGTCCACCAATTTCTACTAGAGGCTTAGGACGAAGTGCTGTCTCTTCTCCTAAACGAGATCCCAATCCTCCTGCTAAAATAACTGCTTTCATGAATACCTCTATAGCGATTATTATATTTTAGTTATTATAATTTATTTGCTAGTGCTTGTCAAGGAAGAAATGAAAAACCATATTAACTGTAAAGTTGAATTTTTCTATAGTCTTTTTCGAAAGATACAATCTGATATGCAAAATATTTCAAATATAATCTGTAAAATAGTAAAGTAATCTTTTCCTTAAAGATTGATAAATAATGAAGCAGTAAGAATGGAATGCTTGATTTTTTATCTCTCTCTCTCTCTCTCTCTCTCTCTCTCTCTCTCTCTCTCTCTCTCTCTCTCTCTCTCTCTCTCTCTCTCTCTCTCTATATATATATATATATATATATATATATTGTATATTATTTTCCCGGTTTTATCGATGATATCTAAAAAATGCTTTCTTAGATATAGATTTTTTTATTTATAAAGGGTTATAATGGTTATTTTAGATAAGAATTCAGTACTTAGAGTATATTTTATAAATATCTATAATTGCTTTTGAAGTATTGATACTAAAATAGGAATATCAAGAGTCTAGTGAACGTTAAATTAGTATTTCTAATCACCATTTTGCCAAGTGTTTGGTGATAAATTCCAATATTTGGCCATTTGAATTTCTTGTTGATTCAAAAAATTTTCTGATTCTGCAACAAAGAGTAAAGAAGAAAAATTACTCAGAGTAAACAATGGAATATCTCCAAAAATTATTGAGCTTTCTGGAAATTCATATGTGAAAATAGCTTCAATACCTTGAATAACAGCTTGTTGTTCTGCAAGGTATATCTAATACTTTTTTGGAGCTTTTTCCGGTAGAAATCAGATCTTCTGTAATGAAAACTTCTTTTGAGCTACATCAGCTCCTTCTATAGTTTTCCCGGCTCCGTGTTGTTTTTTTCTGCACGGACGTAAGCAGCAGGTTTTTTAAGCGGTCTGCAATAATAGCTGCCCAAGCAATACCGGCTGTTGCTGTACCGACAATGACTTCTGTATCTAGAATGGGTGTTAGCGAACAAAAATAATCAATAATTTTGTCCCGTTCTTCGGGAAATCCTAAAAGATAACGATTGTCGCAATAGATTGGGCTTTTAATTCCTGAGGTAAAGGTGAAGGGATGCTGCACATTGAGTTTTACCGCTTTTGTATTGAGAAGTATTCGGGCTGTTTCCAAGGCTTGGTTATTCATAAGTGAGCTCCTGAATATAATTTGAGCGTGAGAATTGTTTGTTATGGTAAGAAAGTTCTCCGCCAATGTAAGTGCTAATTCTGCTGAGTTCATGTTTGTGCTGAACAGTTGAGTAATATCATCATTTAATGAAGTAAGAACAGTGACTGCTAAGAGTATTTGATGATTCTGCTTAGCAGAGGCAGCTACTTGGATCATAGCACTGCATCCACTAGCATGAACATTGAACATATCTACATTTTGTAGGTGTGAAGTAAAACGGGTTACTGCTGTGGTATTAGGAATATCATGAAATTTCAAGTCTAAGAAAATTTTTTTTTGCGTATTGATAGTTCCTAAAGTATGTTACCTCTGGTGTTTAGCAATAATTCTAAGCCTACTTTATAAAAAATAATAGAATCTTCTAGTTCATCAAGTAATTGTATGGCAGTTTCTGTTGAGTAGCGGTCCAAAGCAACAATTAATCGTTCTTGATTATTCATGAATTTCTCCTTGAATTGTTAGATGAGCTGAACCTAAAATAGAATTTATATTGTTGATTTTATGTTTAATACAGTATTTTTCGAGTTGTTCGATGATTTCCTGTGTGACCAACGGATTACTGAAAAAAGCTGTTCCTATCGATAAAGCATTAGCTCCTGCCATCAAAAATTCTAATCCGTCTTCTGCATTAGAAATGTCTCCTCCTGCTAAAATGGGCAGCGTACTTTTTTGGCGAACTTGCTAAACTATACACAAAGCAATAGGTTTGACAGCAGAACCTGAGAGTCCACCAAAAATATTGCCCAAAATAGGTCGACGAGAATGGATATCGATTCGCATACCTAAAATAGTATTGGTCAGAGATAAAGCATCTGCTCCTGCGTCTTCAACTACTTGTGCTACGGCACAGATATCCACGACGTTAGGAGATAGTTTGACAACTAATAGTTTTGTATGAAGGATTTTTTTGATACGTGAAGTAATTTCTGCTGCAGTTTTTGGCTGTGTTCCAAATGCCATTCTACCTTCTTTAACATTGGGACAAGAAATATTTAATTCTATCGCATCGATTTTATGCCAATCATTGGCTCGTTGGGCTATTTGCTCGTATTCTTCGATAGTTTTTCCATTGATATTGGCAATAATCATAGTATTTTTAATGGAATCTTCAAGAGCCGGTAGAATCTGTCGTTCGAATTCATCAATACCTGGATTTTTCAGTCCGATAGCATTGAGCATTCCTGATGCTGTTTCAGCAATACGTGTTCCTGAGTTTCCAAGCCTGGGTTTTAATGTTATGCCACCTAATATATTAGGATCGAAAAAAAAGAATGATAATTTTCTCCAAAACCAAACGTACCTGATGCTGCAATGAGCGGATTTTTGAGTGTCCTTATTTAAGAAAGGATGTTTTAAGCATCGTCAAATACCTCATGGGCTTCAAATATAGGACCTTGAAAGCATACTTTTAATGCATTTGTCTTTAAGCTATGTACAACTCATACATGCGCCGATTCCGCATGCCATTTTATTTTCTAGCGAAACTTGTTTATGAGTATTTTGCCATGATTGTGTCAGGTTCAAACAGCCTGCATCATAGGAATAGGGCCACATATATATAAAAATCAGGTTCTATAATGCCTGTCAGTAAATCCGTTACTGGTTGAGGGTTGATTGTATAGTGTATATCGACATTATTTTGACAAGGCCTAAAATATGTAAGAATTTCTGCATCATATTGCTCACGAAAGCCAGCTAGAAGGATTATTTTATTTTCCTTGTGGAGCAAAGATATAACTTTCCAAAACGGAGCAATTCCTTCACTACCGCTGATACAGACTATCATTTTATTATGTATGTTGGTTTGAAATCCTTTTCCTAGACTGCCAGATAATTTTAATTGGTCTCCTGATTTTAATTGGGACAAAAATCGAGAACCAGCACCTCTTATTCTGATTAAGAAACTAAGAGTATTTTGTTCAGTATCGACTTCAAAAGCACTGAACGGACTAGGCAGTATATAGCCTGAATCAGGAATTTGAATCATAAAAAAATTGACCCGGCATTATGAATCCTTGCCATGAAACCTTCAGAACAAAAAGAGAATGACTGATTTCGGAAATAATATAATCAGTGGTCAGAACTAAGTTTTCACCGATGGGGGCGACGTTTGCGCCGGAAAGTTTTTGGGAAAAATACCCGGCGGACGGCAAAACTGGTTTACCGTCCTGCCGTCCGCCGGGTATGGATGTGTTTACGGCTCCGAATAATTGCATAATATTAACCTCTTAAAGTGATTGTTTCGACGGCGCGTATTTTTTCCTGCGGGCGCTGCGCCGTGAGCACCGGCAGGCTTCCGTAACTTTGTATTTCCAGGGTGTAAAAATTCCCTTTATTGGAGCTTTTCAGTCCGACCGCACGCAGGTATCCGCGGTGCATGGCTTGGCCGTAATTGCCGAGTGCGTACATGCTGATCAGGTCGATGGTGCCTTCGGTGAGGATCTCGATATCGAATTTGTCGAATCCGGCCTCGTTTTTAACAGTAAAAAACTGGATTAACGGGCTGTCAACACACTGTTTAACGTCCGTAAACGCCCCGCTTTTCACTGTAATAACGCCGTTAAAACGGGCTATATACCCGACGGTGATCTCGGTAATTTTGTCGACGATCCCCGCCTGCTCGAGCCATTCAGGGAGATCGGATATCTTGGCGGAGCCGCTGCTGCCGGCTGCATAAGCATCGTTGAGTTCGGTTTCCTGGACTACGGCTACAGCACCGGAAGCAGAAGGGTTGACAGGCACATTTTCGCGGGCTATGGTGACGGTTAAGGAAACGTTGAAGGCATTATATGCGTCAGCACCCGTATGCTGGTGCCGACAGGGATTTGGTTTTTGGCATAGCGGTAATACGGTACTTGGATCTTGGTTGTAGGCTTGATGCGCCGGAGCAGCGCGTAAGCGTCCCTGAGCCCGGTCTGCGGAAGCATATCGGGCGCGTCGATTTCGTAACGTTCTTCGCGGTGCCCGTAAAGGAAATAATTGGCGACGGGCTGGTAATAAGCCCCGCTGACCGGGTCTTGACCGATGCCGACTTTGCCGATCAAATCCACGGGATAGATAAATTCTTCCTCGCCCTGCTCGTTGATCACCTTGACTTCGCGGTTTTTAAAGACGGAATAGACGGTGATGACATTGTCGGATTCGGTTGTATACTTGATTTCTCCGCCTTAGTCTTCTTCGTTGACGAGCACTTCGTCGGTACGTGGCAGGTTATTAAAAAACATCGTGTACGTATTGTCGATGCCGTAGACACTTTCGGAGTTTTCAAAGACTTCGGCGCAGGAATCGGGGATTTCTTTTAAGGTGCGCGAATTGACTTCAGTCTCGATGAGGAGGTCGGAGCTGACGACGGTCCCTGTTTTCAACGCGGGGTTTTGTGCAGCCGCGTAAGCAAACACTTTGTTGACCAGCTCGCTGACAGTTCCGGCAAAGGGGTATTGAGTGTAAGCGGGATCGTAGAAATAGATCTGCCCGAAGATGGACTGTAAAGGCTCGGCCTGCCAGTTTTTTTCGTTTCCGTTGATCACGGTGCCGCTCCAGAAGACATTGGTGCCGATATAGACAGTGACGGGCGCACCGATGCGGCAGATTTGGAAATAAGCCCACTCGAGGGTGCAGAGCCCTCCGCCGCGGACATTATATTCAACGGAAACACCGACTAGCTTGTCTCCGATGCCGCAGACAAAACGTTCGCCGCCGATATACACAACGATATCGGGATCGGTATCGGGCTTGAAAATGTCAACGGGAGCAGGATTAATGCGGGATAAAACGCCGTTGAGGCTGCTTAAAAGATTCATCAGTAGACCCCCGGGGTATAATAAGATTGATATCCGATACGTATAAATTGGCATCAAACTGAGGGATCATATTGCCGGAAACCAAAGGGAGGCTTCCGAACATTTTGGCAGAGAGATCAAAATCCGCGACACGTCCGCCGTTATTGTCGAATCTCAAGAGATTGTTGCCGGCATACCCGGGCGGGATTTCGGTATTAATGTACATAAATTTACCTCCATACTCGCCGAAAACCATATAAAACGGAATGGCGCTGTCCTGTACGGGGACTTCGAGCTGCGCCTCAAAACGGATCGGTACTTCGATGATACTGTCAAAATTAAGAGTAACCGTTTCGGAGCTTGAGGGAACGAAAGGAGTAACGGATTCCTGCAAAGCTTTCCAATAGTTGTCGATTGCGGTCAAGGTAACGGTTATTTCGTTTCGGCGCAGGTTTTCGATATCCTGCATTTTGTATTTGGGCGCGGTCAGCCGTATTGCGTACCACTGCCTGTTATAGAGCTTGCGGACTTCGTAAGTGCGCCGCTGGTTCCAGGTGAAGTATTCGGCAATTTGAGCCTGTATATCTTTGATGATATTGTAGTCCCAGCTGTTGATCACATATTTGAACGTAAAAGTATTGGCGGCTTTGTTGTATCCTGAGCCTTTTACGACCCCGCGGCTGTATCCTCCGATATCGACGGTCAGAGAACTTTCGTAGGAAGGTAAGGACAAGACTGAGGCATTTAGGATGCTGAAGGGGGCGGAATCTACGTACAATTCGAACTGCGTCATAAGTACTGCTCCCTGCAGAAGAGATTTTTCATCTGCTCGGCAAAGTCTTCAGGGTCCGTTGTCTGCACGGTCATGTTTTGCACGGTGATGCTTAAGCCTTGGTTTTTCTGAGGCAGGTTGCGTGTAGTGACGGCGTTGTCGATGTAGAGGTTTCCGCCGCGGACGGTGGCGCGCTCCTCCATCCCCATCGCCCCCGCCGATCATGAACTGATTCCCTTCCTGCAAAGGGACAACTCCGCCTGTGTAGAAGGATTTAACGGGTGCGGGAACATCAAAGCTTTGGTTGGCTGCGGAGGCCAGCTGGATGGCCGAACCGATGATATTAGCGATTACTCCGGTAACCATCCCCGTCATGATCGCTGCTCCGACAGGCCCGTCTTCGGCTCCGGCTTTGAGGATGCCGAGCATTCCTTCGATCGGCGCGCGGATCATCGCCATGGACGAACTGAAAAGCTGCTGTTTTTTATTGGCTTCGAAGGAGACTTTTTGGTTTTCCCAATCGGCAACGCTCTGCGCATACTCCAGGTTGGCCCGTTCTTGCGCTAGTTTTTTATCCAAAGCGGCTCGCTCTTCTTCCAGTTTCTTAGCGGCTTCGGCTTTCTCTTTCTCGGCTTTCATGGTTTCTTTGTTTTTCTGCAGTTCGCACCACTTCTTTTTTTCTTCGGAGGAAAGGTAAGCGTCGGTTCTTTGCAAGAGCCGTGCCAGCTCCTCTTCCATAGCGGCAAGCTCGCGTTCCTGTTTGGCTTCGGCTTCGGCGACTTTTTGGGTGCTTAAGGCTTCCTGCTTGGCGGAGATCGTATCATAGAGTGAGCTATAGCGTTTTTCCAGGTCGGCGAGCTGTTGGTCGTAGTTTTCGATTTCCTTGCTCATGCCCGCAGTGAAGACACCGCTGAAAGCGTCCGTAAAGTCCAGCACACCGGCGATATTGGAAGAGATTTCTGTGCCGTGTGCTTTCATGTAGTCTTTGAGTTTCTGGCTGAAGAGGTCGGCAGTTCTTTTAGCGGATGCATCGATATCACTCTGATTCGGTTCGGGAGTGGACCAACCTCCTGTTGTATTGTTGATTTTATCTATAGTAATGTTATAATTGCGGGCGGACGCTTGGCTCATGGCTTTGCCTATGGCCGCGCCTTGTTTTTTAAGATGTTCTTTATCAAATAGTTTGGCAACCTCTTTGCCGGCATTTGCAAGCGAGTTTACCATTGTTTCGCCTAAATCCACAAACGCATTTTTTATGGTAACCGGATTAAGGGTTAATAAAGATCCGAGAGCTTTTCCGAGTGATATAACATTATTCGTGATACCGACAATCACGGAGCCGACTACGGAAAAACCTTGTGCGAGCACACCGACGACGATGTCCGAGTCGGAACCGGCATTTTCCAAACCTTTGGAAAAATTACTCATATCTTTGACGAGATTTTTGAATATTTTCCCCAGGTTCTCTAACACGGGACCCAATGTCATGCTCCCGAATGCCTGAAAAGCTCCGCCGATCCCGATGAGAGTGGCAACAAACTGCTTGGCTTCGGTGGAGGAAAATACATTGATCAAGCCTTCGAGGGTGCGTTTAAGGTCGCGGGCAGCCGGAGCTGATGCACCTTCTCAGAGCATGCCAAGCGTTTCCTGGAAGTCGCCAAAGGTATTTCCCAGGCGCTTAAGATCGTCTCCGAATGCATTGACCGCAGCTTTAGCGGAACCACCGAAGGTTGCCTCAAGTTTTTTGAGGACGATCTCCTGAGCCTCTGATTTTTGGTTGGTGGAGTCCATATGCTTGATCATTTCCATTTCGGCATCGGTAAACGCAACGCCTTTACTGCGCAGTTCTTCGAGAGAGCCGCTGAGATTGGTAAAAATGCGCGACAAGCCTTTAGCCGATTCGTTAAGCCCGGTGCCTGTCGCTTCCGAGAGATCGGACGTAACTTCGATCAGGCGTTCCATTTGCTCTATATTGGCGCCGGCGGAGACAAACCAGCGCGATGCTTGAAGGATGCTCTCGTCGCCGATGCCGAGGTCTTCCTGCTTGGCTGAGGCTAAGGATTTTAAAGAGGCAAACTGGCGTTTGGCAAGATCTAAATCTTTACCCGTTGCTTTGGACCTGTTGTTGAGGGAGTTAAGCAGATTGTTTTCGGCTTTAACTTGGATACCGGCAAGATTGATCGCATCCTTGACCAGCACGTTGTAGTAGGTGTAAGCGGCGGCAACGGCAAGCAGCTGGGAAGCGAAGTTTTTAAAAGTACCGGCAAGACCGGAATTGGCTTTGGACGAATTTTTCGCGGTTTTTCCCTGTTTTTTCTGGGATTCGTCCAGCTTTTTTGTGGATTGATCCGCCGCTTCCGTCGCCCCTTCGAGCGCTTCCAGCCCCGTATTATCGGAGGTTGTTTTGATGATTATGTTGAGATTGGTTTCCATTGTATACCTCTCTTACGAGCCCCACAACCATAGCAGCTGTGTCTCGGTCGGCTTTTTCATCCGGTTTGTGCCCGGTGAAGAACAGAAGATCGTACAGAATATTTTTCCCGTAAGCATACCATGTATCGATCACCTCGCGGCAGCGGATGCGTTCATTGTGATAGCGCAGCACGAGTCCCTCATGCGCATAAAAATCCTCCGGACTTGTACCTTGATAATGTCCGTTTATGAGGAGCTCGAGGACAAATCTTGCTTCGGCTCTCTGTAAGTCAGAGCGCCCTCGATCATAAAAAAACCGAGTAACGACCCCGCCAGCACTCTCAGGAGAGGAGCAGGCACAAAAAGTAAGTTCCATGCGGACAGCTTTAAGGCTTTGCCGTCTTTGGTAAGGCTGTGTTTTTTCGGGTCGATGATCTTGGCAATACAGCCGATCAGGGCTCCGCGCAGGGTGTTGTTTTTGGGATTTTTCAGGTGCCGGAGCAGCGCATAATTAAGCGCCTGCGCCTCACGGAGCGTTGTTTTGGGTTTGGTGGTCAGAAAATCCGCATCCTCGATTCGTTTGGCGTATTCTCCGGTAAGGATTTCGGACATTTCGGTCAGTCCTGCAAGGCATCGGCTTATTTCGACTTTTTTGTTTCCGTAAAGGTTTAATTCCATGTTATCCTCCTTAGCTGATCGTGAAGAAATAGACGGAGTCTTCTTCGTCCGAGTTGGGCATCACTGTCTGCATCGCGAAATTACAAGGGATCAATGCTCCTTCTTCTACCTGCATATTGGGTGCTTGGGATACTTTGGCTTTTGGCATAATGAATCCAAACATATAGGGAATGGCATTGACCGGATCGGCATACTACGGATGAGTAATAGCAATGATGGTGGGTAAGGATGAATCGTCAGCATTGGTTGCTTGATAAGCGGATGTGATTAAGGTATAGAGCGCGTTGCTGAGAAAACCGTTAATCTGCAGCTGCAGGTCATACTTGGTTACGCCTGTTGCGAGCTGGGTGGTATCCCAGGATTTCTCGGGGTTGTTCTGCAGAGTCATCTGGGCGCTGACTTCGGTTATTTCAGGGAAGGATTGCCCGGCTAAGAATATACGGTAGAGATCGGGAGCCGAACGGTATTGTCCTCGTCTGTCCATAGGCGCAGGAGGATTAGGAACATCAGCCTTATCGACGCTGACATTTTTGTAAGCGATATAGGGAATTTCCACGGTTGAGGAAACCGCCGCGCGGCATAGCGATATTGAATCCTGTAGCCTGCGCCCCGATATCCGCCCTATAAGATTCGAGAGCCGTGTTGCCGGCAAACATTTTGTACAGTATCGTCCAATATTCCGGGCATTGTTTCAGCGGGGTGAAAACGCGGATTTTTGCGGATGTTCCGGTGACGGGCGATGCGGGGACTAAGGTAATTTCCTGCAGTGGCATAGTTCCCTCCCAGCTCCAGTTGGCGGTACCGGTGCCGTAGACCGGATTGGCGAACCAGCCGTCCTGGGCATTGACTGCCGTAATAACGTCGGCAATGGTTGCCGGCAGTGTAATATTGAATATTTCGGTATAATCGGTTCCGTTTTCGGATTGTTCGAAAGAAAGTTTGTCGGCGGCAGCGGTGAGGCGCACATTTTCCATGCCCCGGAAGCCGATGCTGACGAGGTTTGCCGGCGCATCGTTAACGGTTGGTGCTCCAAATGCGATCTGGGCCAGCATATTGAGCTGTACGGGCATATTATTGAGCGTGATGCTTTTTTCTACGGTAGTTGAGACTGCCGCTACATCAACAGGCGCTACCTGCCCGATAGCCCCGGAGCTCTGAAATTCCACATTTCCTTGAGAGGGATCAGAGGTGCGGGCGCTCAATTCTGTTTGGTCGGTATAGTTGGGCGTTGTAAAATCCGTTTGGAACGCCGCTCTTATTTTAACGTTGCTTGAGTTCTGGATTGCGGGACATTTTTCCATTTTATTCTCCTGTCCAGGCGAGGGCGGTTACATCGACCCGCGCCGTTAATTTTTTATTGGTTACTTCTTTGATGGTATGGAAGATATCGAATTTACCGTCGCCTTGTGTCATATAATCGATCGAGATGGATTCGATCAAAAAGCGGGAAGTACAGGGTTCGGGGTCCGTGAAAGCCTGCTCAATGCAGTACTGCAGGATCTGCGCATAATATTTGCGTTCTTTCCATGCATCGGCTCCGTAAGCACCGCTGGGAAGCATCAGCTCGATCAGGAGAGCCCCGCGGTAATCATAACCGCTCCCAATGCCGTAGTTGGATGTTGAGTATCTCGGATCGATAGCGAACGTTCTGACAATGCCTTCCGAGGCTTCCTGCGCACCCCCGCTGAACATCCTGCATACAGGTATACCCATGCCGTCCGCCATGTTCTTGAAAAGGATTGCGCCTGTCTGCATCACTTTGTTTTCGTCATACCAGACATCGGCGGCTTTGCGGAAAAAGATGGTCACTAAGTCCAATCCGTCCGTCATGAGAGCGCCTCCTTAAGCTTTTTTGCGATCCTTTCGGCGACCGCTTTGTTAATTTCTTCTATCGCTTTATTGTCGAGCCCGAAGCTGACATTGGCATATTGGTTGTATCGTATGGTCAGGCGCACCAAGCCTCTGCCTGTACTGAGGGTGGTTTTGGAGTTGTCCGTCTGCGTGATATTGAGAACACTGTAAGCGGTACCGCCGCTCCAAATGCCGATCTGCCAGCGGTTCAAAGTTCCGGGAAGGCTGTAGCGCCGGTACTTTTCCCAAGGCTTGCCTGTTGTTTTCGGGTACGGGAACGGTTTGCCGATACTGGCACCTTCTGTTCGGAACACTTCCATAAAATTATCATACAGGATGGGCCGGATTTCGGTTTCGGTGAAGTTCCGATCACCGAGGATTATGAGTTTGCGTACGGCCGAAGCAATCTTAATAATCTTTTCAAACGCTTTACTCCGCTCTATCATGCGCGTGTATTCACCCTGGGAGCCCCGACGACTCCGGCAGTTATCGGGCTCCGGCTTTTTTGTGCCGTGTAGTATTGGCATGCTTTTTTAAACTCATCCTCTGTGGACTTTACTTTCTCACGCCAGAACTGTGTGCGCTCGGAGTCGTTGAGGTACGAGTCCATCAGGTCGACAATCGTGCGGTAGGCAATGAGGTTCCGTGCGGGAAGCACGGGAATTTTGTTGGTATCCGTCGGCAGCGACAAGCCGAAGTAAGCAAACTGCTGCTGTACATATTCTGTATTTTGGTTGTCCGTTTTGCCATGGCTACCTCGCGACGCTCTGCATGAACGACGTCACCGCTTCTTTGAAGATGTCTTTAACGTCCTTGTGGTGTTTGCTGACGTATGAGCCGAACTTTTCCATCACCCGCACCGTCTCGCCGTAAGTGTCCGTACCGTCTTCGTATTTCTTCCGGATCGTCATGAGAGCATCGAGTTCGCTGTAGAGATCCTCTGTAGGTGCATTCTCCCTGCCTGCGTCGTCGATCCCTCTCATCACGACCCGGATCTATTCCTCGATCCATGACGTCACTGATGCATAGGCTCCGTCTTGATATTTCCACTCGATGCCTAATGCTTTGCTTTTTGTGCGACAAACCGATACCGCCGCTTCCGAG
>NZ_FOKY01000025.1 GCF_900112165.1 Brevinema andersonii | reverse complement strand
ATATCATTCAACATATATACTTGTGTCCCACTTCTTTGATCTTCACTCTATATCGTTCACCTCAGTTCTTTGCCTTACGTTTATTAAAAATAATCTATAATTATTTAATTACAATCTTTCCATTTTTTTTGAATTTTTTCATAACTACATCAAAACCAAAACGATCAATTGTTTTTAAAATTTTAGCACAAACACGTAATGTAATTTTATTACCACACTCATCAACAAATGTCTTTTTTTGCAGATTAGGAGTCCATTTAGTACGAGTTTTTCTGTGTGAATGAGAAATATTATTCCCAAACATAGGTTTTTTTCCTGATAATTCACATTTCCTTGACATAATTTACCACTCTATTCATCATAGTGGTAAATTATAAAATATTTGAGACAAAAATGCAAGCTTTTTTTATCTTTTTATTAAAAATATTATAACCGAATCATACGGTCTTCTAGCGAAGTTTTTACATGCCAACTACTACTCAATCCAAGCATAAAGCCTTCATAATATAATAAATATGAAGCTTTTTTATGTTTCGCTTCGCGTTTTTTCTCCTGTTTGAGCTGGTATTTTGTTACAGGAGATTTTTTTGCCTGATAAATTTGTATTACTGCTTGTTCAGGAATTTTATTTTTCTTTACAATTTCCTGTAACTTTTCCATTTCTTCTTTGCTGAAAAGAACAGGTTCTTCACTAGAAAAATCAAGTTCTTTTGGCATTTTTTTGATATATTCATCAAATAATTTATCAGACTCCTCAAAAATTATTGATAATTCTTTCATCAAAAGAGATTGTTTATTTTTGTGTTCTTCAGAATTGACTGCTAAATGACATTGTGTCCTCAACTCATCAACTGTTGTATCGGTTTGCGTAATTTTCAGCAATAATTTCTCTTCTTTGTTAGTATATTTACGTCGTAATTCTTCCCGTTGCCGCGCCGAAAATTCATCCAGCGACTGCGGAATAATTTTAGCAAGCTTTTCCTGTCGGTGCATCTCAGTCAACTGTATTTCGATGTCGCTTTTCTTCAAAAATGCACTTTTCCATGCTTTTCTGTTTTGCTCCAAATCTTCAGTCCATAATTTATTTTGCACAAGAATCTTTTTATACGCATCCACCCAAAACAGTTGGTCATTTTGCTCTCTTTTCATAGAACTTATTATTTGCCGAGTTTCTTTTTTGTAGTTTTTAATAAAATCTTTAATACTCAGTTTGAGAGAATAATATTTTTTTCTTTGCCTATGATATCTCGAAGGATCAACTTCCCTTTCAAACGGCAGAATCACATTAGTAATATTTAATTCGTTAGTATACGAAACAGGAGCCCGAACCATCATACTAAGAGCATCACCAAAAATCGATTTTAATTTATCTCCTTCATTACTAGGATAATACCGGCGTAAAAACACGGATTTTTTCGCCGAATCTTTCGACAATTTTTCTTTTTCGGCTTTTTTAGCATCAGCAGTATCCGTATTAAAATTCCGAGCTTTTATCGTATAGGGCAGGAATGAAAATAACTTACTTTGTTTTGATGCATTTGCTATCATTTGCTTTTTATGAATAATTTCTCGTTTTGCCAGGAAAATTTTATTAGTATTCTTCAATAATTTACAAGGTTTGTAAATTTGTCTTCCATTGGCATCAAAAAGTTGGATATCGATATTTTTTTCAGCTTCCTGCAAATTTTTGATAGACTTCAAAATATAACGCTGCTGGTTATTGATTCTGGGGATTTCATTATCGGGCAATACTATAGATGGTACTTTTTTATCTGTATCGGGGATCGGTGTATTAACTATTTTAAAAGAAGGCCATGCATAAAAACGTCGAGAAATCAATGGTTGCCAAACACGGCTATAAGCTGCTTGTTCTATAACAAAACGTTGGCCGTTGTAAAATAAAGATTGAGGAATACCTGTCCCTCCAATTAATTTTCCCTGTCTGTTAAAAGCATAAATTAGGATAGTTATTTTTTGCCTGTTTACTTGAAAAATATACCACCCTTCTTCAAGCCAGTTTGGAGAAATATTAATCATAGCAACTAAAAAAATATCAGTATCCGGCAACTTTGCTTGGTACTCTTCTAATTGACCGGGTAGTATCCCGAGATTAATTTCACGGCTACCACCCTCTATAGGCTGTCCGAAGTACGGAAATTTTTGTGCCGCCGCTCCATATATATGATAGTTACGTGTAAAAGATACTGTATTACTAACCGATGAAAAATAGTGAGGCAAGGATTTTCGATTCGTAATAATTTTTAAGTAAGGACTGTAAATATCCGTATGAAGAGCATTGAAAACAACATCTGGAGTGTTGAATTCCAGTTTAGGATTATAAGCAACAAGATTGTCCAATAAATTTTCTACTGGAAACTGCTGCGCCAAATATTCCAAAACATTAAAATTTTCTGGATTTTCCAGCCACGTGTTGATATTGACCCCAACTAACGATACCCGGAATTTGGATTGCTGAGGATCAGCATAAGTATGAAACTCGAATATATCATTCGAAATGCTATTTTTGGGCCTGTAAGCACGAAAAGTATTCTTAGGAAGCACCGATACATCAAGCGGAATATGAGGAATAATATCTTTTTGTTTTAAGTTTTCTCCAACAGTTTGAGCAAATATCGAAAAATGAAAAAATATGCTCATAAAAAATAAAATAGAATAAAACATAAAAACTCTCCATAAAATAAAAAATAAAGACATAGCTAACGGAGAGCTTGTTATTCAACAATATTCTAATGATATTTTTATAAAAAATCAAGGATTTGTATTATTTTTTTGAATTTCCTTGAGTGACAGACCAGATAAACACCAAAATAGCTAGGAAATACATCCCACTGCTAAGCAGTGAACGAAATAAACCATTAAATCCATATTTCATAAATAAATAAAAAACAGCAAAACCTGCAATACCATAGATTGCAAAACGCATAAGAACCTCCTTACTTTTTGCTTGAACAATAGCGTGCAAGAAAATTATCTTTGAATGCTGAAAAATTATTGTCTAGAATCGATTGGCGTGCATTCCTGGTTAACTCTATTAAAAAAAACAAGTTATGTATAGATGCCAACCGAGCACCCAAGACTTCATTAGCACGCAATAGATGTCTTATATACGCTCTGTCGTAATTTCTGCAGGCATAGCAGGAACATTCTTCATCGATAGGACGTGTATCATATGTAAAAATCTGCGTACGGAGATTAATCCTCCCATCTCGTGTGAAAGCAGTACCATGACGTGCTACTCTGGTTGGAAACACGCAGTCAAACATATCAACACCACGTGCGATACCTTCTAAAATATCTTCCGGAACACCCACACCCATTAAATATCGGGGTTTATCTACAGGCATTTCATCGGTCAGGACATCCAGCATGCAGTACATTTCTTCTTTTGATTCACCCACAGACAGTCCGCCAATCGAATAGCCAGGAAAATCCAAATCACGGAGCTGTTTGGCGCTTTCTTTGCGGAGGTCTTCAAAAACACCTCCTTGGACAATTCCAAACGCAAATTGGTTGTCGATATTCAGCTTTAAAAACTCTATTTTAGCACGCTCAGCCCAAGCTGTAGTTCGTTTCAAAGCACTTAATGTGCTGTTGTAGCTAGCATTTCCTGGAACACATTCGTCCAGCACCATCATAATATCCGCTCCAATAGCCTGCTGGATTTGCACCATGATTTCAGGAGTAAGAAAATGCTGCCTGCCGTCGAGATGGCTTTGAAAACAAACCCCATCATCGGAAATTCTGCGCATTCCTGGCAGGGAAAAAATTTGAAATCCCCCTGAATCAGTCAGAAAATTGTGATTCCACCCGGAAAATTTATGCAGCCCACCATATTCGGAAAAAAATTCAACACCCGGTCTTAAAAAAAGGTGATAAGAATTGGCCAAAACAATAGATGCCCCCATATCTTCGAGCTCCTCGCGGGACAAAGTCTTCACTGAACCTTGTGTTCCTACCGGCATAAAAATAGGAGTTTGAACCATGCCATGAGGCAAAGTCAATGTACATGCTCGAGCATAAGAGTCGCTGTTCTCAACAAAAAACGGAAAACGTTTCACAAATAACCTCACAATTATTGATATTCTACAGGAATAAAGCGTTTTTGGAATTCGGGGAAAATATTTGCAGCATTTGCGCCTTTCATTGTAAAGGCAACACCAATATACGGCTCCCAGAATGCTATTTGTTTTACATCGTCGATGCGCCGGCCCAATTTGAAAATAAGACGCATATCCCAAGTTTGGAGGTCGTGAATAAGTTCAAAATTAAGAGTCTGGAGCTTGAAGCTAGTGCGTTTTAAGGCTGCTTGATCCCAAATTTTCAAACTATTACCAAGATCTTGCCAAAAATCTTTAGGCGTCTCACCCGGTGCCAACACCGATTCCCCATTATAAATGCCTCCATAATAAAGATATATTTTGTTATTAAGCATTTTTGACGAAAATTTAAACGTCAAATAACGAGTGAATTTCATCGACATCACAAAATCCAAGCTTAAATACGAGTTCCTAAGGTTAACGAAATCCTGATAATAACGCGTTACAAAACCAAATTCTTCAATCTCGTAGATGAAAGGATACAAAGCCGGCACCTGCCAGTTTTTGAGTTTGGCGTCCCAGACTATCTCAAGATTGAAACTATAATTAGTCAGCAATGAATAACGATAGATCAGTTTGGGAATATAGTGGTATTTGCTATCCGGCTGAAATTGAATAAGCAGTTTCGGATCACCTCCGATAAAACGTTTGGAAGGATCATTCCCAAAAATAGAATCTGTACGATTCGTTTCAGTGCGCAGAATATCAATAGTAGTTTCTGTACCAATATTAAACCACAAAATCGAAGCTGTTCCACGGGCTGTGATCCTATCATAAATTTTGTTGTTAATGTAGATATCAGAAGGGTCATTGTCAAATTTTTTCTGTTGTTCATCGGTAGGTACACGGTAGCGTAATGTCCAGTCAGCACCCAACTTCAAGCCTAAAATCGGAATGCGCCGCCATTGAAACGCTTCTACAGCAATACTATTTTTCCAATTTAGAGAACTTTCTTTTAAATAATTATCCTGCATACGCAGCAAATAGTAGGCTGGATATGTGAAGTCGACTGAAATATCCAGCGGTATCGACACTCTGTCAAGTTCCGCATCATTCCACAAAAGCTTAGGCTGGAAAGTTGTACCAATTTGATAATCCAGCTTGAAACCAGAAATACGCTGGCTGTTGGTATAACTTTCACCGTATGACGACCATTGCTCGGTATAGTTGAAGTTCAAGCCATTTTTGAAGGTCAATGCATTATTAAACATTCCCATCGAATAATTTAGCATGCCTTTTTCTTCATGCCGATATAAATCAGCCAGAGAGGTCCAGTTGGTATTTGTAAGAGTATTAAAATCAGTGACTGTACTAGAGCTGTTTGTGCCAAAAGTCTGCTGAGCTGTATAACTAGCACTTACGTTAGCAGTGGTTTTTATGTTGAGCCACTCGTAATCATTAGTAACGATGTTGGTAATTGTTATTTTTTCCCAGTTTGTTTCAAAAACTAATTTTGTTGTATTATCAGCTTGCGTGACAAAAGTACGCGTAATAATACGGTTTGAACGGCCCTCCAAAATCCGTTCGAGTCTTGGGATTTGGCTGAAGAGCATTTTACGGATTTTTCCTGTGGAATCGATAATAGTTGCTCCTGCTTTGGTCGAATATTTGTAGTCAACTAGATTAAGAGTGCCAAAATCGTAGGAAATTTCGGGCAATGTAAGGTTTCGAACCTTGTACGCGTAATAGCTGTTAAGGAATTGGTTGGAATTATTAGGGCGAGTGATTCGAATCAGCTCCCAGTTGCCCTTGATAGCCAACCTACCAGTATTGACCGTAAATCCACGTGTTAAGCTGGCCACTTGAGGCTGTGCGTCACCCTGGTAGCCGAACCATGAATTTTGCGTCGGGTTGAGCAGTTCAAAAAAATTGATGCTCTTCGAATTATCAAAACGTGAACGGTAGCTGTATTTAGACATAAAAAACGGATCGTTCAAATCTTCGAAGTTAATATTGACGTTAATATCGTTAGTCGCTAGCGAAAGATCAATTTTATAGTGCCAGCCGAACTGCGTCATACGTTCAAGCTCGCCAGCAGGATTGAACTGTGGATAGATCCACTGTGAGTAAAGATCACCGTTTTTGACAATACGGACATCGTTGGCTAGATCTAAATTAAATTTTAAACTTTTCAGAATTCCATAGGATGGCGCTGTGTACTCGAGTTTGAAATACTGCCCTTGCCTCTCGTAGATATCAAAACCAAACCAAAATTTACCAATTTTCGATTCCAAGATATAGTTATTGATGAAGTAGTAGCCAATGCGTTTTTCATTGCCGAAGCTGGTATGAATACCAGAACCACCTTCAAGCTGGAAAAACATTGGCAACCATACGAAACTTGCCTGCCCCACTTTGTACTGAATACCAGCTGCAAGTGCAATTTTACCCTGAAGATACCATAATTTCGTAGCAAATACCGAATAGTGATCGAAGCGTGAATCTGATGTCGAAAGCGTAATATTTTCTAGCACAAAGCGATCTGGACCTTGAATAGTAACGCGTTCGGATGTGTAAAACCATGGTATATCGGGCGTCGTTCCAAAACTAGCTCCCATTGTCGACCGGACGTTATACATAACGCCACGTTCCATATCAGGCTGATAATTAATGCTCTCAGCGAGATATTTACTTTCACCAAAAGTAAATTCAACATTACCGTACGCACCGATATTGATAACCCTGGAATCTTTCACAGTAATGATCATTTTTTCGGTTTTGATATAGTTGTTATCGAAACGTACCCGTACATTTCCTGTCATAGTGATCTCGAAGACATCGGTATCGGTTTGGTCTTGAATAACTATATCATCTGCGTTGTCTAAAACAAAAAATTCACCTGTATTCTTATTCCGAGCCGCTGATCTATCAGTGGGAACAAAAGGAGGTTTTTGCCGGAGAGATTCGGGTGGAAGGTCCCGATTATCGAGAATCTGCGCATAGACAAAGTCAGGTATCCACAATAACGCAAGAAAAAAATACACAATCTGTTTAAGATACAATTTCAGATCCTATCCATTCTTAACATTTTAAGAGAAAAAAGAAAAACACGCAAAAAAGTTCTTTGATTGATATTTTTGAAAATATTAAAGAAGTATGTTATACTATGTAATGATTAGGTGGATTTTATATGGAGAGCCCTATGGAGAACCAATCGATACGTCTTTATAATTTATTTCCGCGCTATTACGAAAATTGCCTTCAATGGAGCCAGGAATTCCAGCGTATCAAAAATATGGGATTTAATGCCATTTATATTAATCCGTTTCATTATGCGGGATTTTCTGGCAGTTTGTATGCACCTAAAGATTATTATGCGATAAATCCCATCTTTATTGATCCGATATCAGATAAAGAACCTTTTGAACAGCTTCGTGAAATGTTACAAGCAGCACATGATTTGAAATTAAAAGTTATTATGGATCTTGTGATCAACCACACAGCAAAAGATCATACTTTTACAAACGAACACTGTAGTTGGTACGTGCACGATAACAACAACGAATTAATGAGCCCTGGAGCTTGGGAAAACGGCGCTTGGATTTCATGGGGAGATTTAGCACAAATAGATAATGCATCATCACCAGATAAAGAAGCTTTATGGAATTACTGGAAAGAACTGATTTGCTTTTATATTGATCTTGGTTTTGATGGTTTTCGTGCTGATGCAGCTTACCAAGTGCCTCAAGATTTATGGAAAGAACTTATTCAAACTGCCCGTAATGTTAGTCCTCATATATTGTTTTTTGCAGAAAGTTTAGGTGGAACTTTGGAGCAGTCAGAAGTTTTAGCTCAATGTGGATTTGATTACTTATTCAGTAGCGCAAAGTGGTGGGATTTTAAAGAGCCTTGGTTTTTTGAACAGCATAATGCACTTAGTCCCCTCATCAAATCCATAGCATTTCCAGAATCTCATGATACAGCACGTGTAGCTTCGGAATTAAATAACAACATAGCGATCATTAAAAGAAAACTTAGTTTTACCGGTTTGATATCAGCCGGTTGGATGATTATTACAGGCACGGAATATGGTTGGCAACACAAACCCAACGTATTAACAACAAGTCCTTCAGATAAAGAAAACATGGTGCTTGATTTACAAAATTTTATTACAAATATTAATCATTTACGTGATCAATTCCCGATTTTTAACAGTGAAGGGATCATTATTCCACGGGATCACGAAAATATCTCTCATATCTTATGTTTTGAAAAAATAAATACAACAACTGATCAGTGTTTACTTTTTGTCATTAACAAGACTATTTCTGATACCGCTTTCCATACATTTAATTTCACTGATTTTCTGCAAAGCATAGAAACTCCTCAACTAATTTTTTCAAGTACCGATGACTACCACTTCGAACAAAGCCAAATTCCACTCAAGCCTGCAGAAATAAAATTATTTCTTTTTGAAAAGAGAAAATCATGAAATACTTTGTCACATTGATATTAATATTTTCTACATCTGCTGTTTACGCACAGACGCCTACACCCACATTTTTCGAAAGTGGTATCAATAGCCCTTGGGCTATTGGTTTTGATTACGACATCGGATTCACCAAGGTAATGTCGTTCAATTTAGCATTTGTAGGAGGTATCAATAGTCAAGTCAACCGCATTTCTACATTCGGCGATGTGTTTTTCGGAGAATTTCAAACCGGTCCGCGTATCTACCTTAACAAACCAGATAAATGGTGCGGGGTCTACATTGCTCCTGTTGTCCGAGTGGGTGTTTACAATATCCCTCTGCGTGTGTCCAACAATCCTGTTGTGCTTACACGTTCGACTGTTATGCAGTATGGCGGGGGAATTTATCTTGGCTACCGATGGAAACGGTCCTTGATATCCGACATGAAAGACTTACCTTTTATCGTGACGTTAGAGCCTTATTTAGGCTGGACTTGGGATTTTTTTGCATTTGGAAGCGCCTCGAATACTAAAGCTTCGAACATCAGCCGCTTTAGTATAGGACTTTCATTTAAGCTGAGTTTTTATACTTACCGCTATACACTCGGCAGTATGGTTACCAACCAAGATGGGACAGTGGTTCCGAAATCTTCTCTGACAAACAAAACAAACATTAACACAAATACTAATAAATAAAAGGATCAAACAATGCAAAAAAAAATATTAATTTTAGCAGCACAAGGTTTTGAAGAATTAGAACTCCTAACACCTGCTGCACTTTGGAGAAGAGCTGGATTTCAGGCAGTTATAGCAAGTATTTCTTCGGATTTGAACGTTACAGGGCAACAAAATATCACTATTCGAGCTGATATTTTGTTGAAAGCTGAAAATATTCAAGAGTTTGATATGCTTTTTATTCCCGGTGGCAAAGGATACATACATATCGCTGAATCGGAAATAGCAATGAAAACTATTGATTATTTTGTTTCGAATAAAAAGGGGGTTGCTGCAATTTGTGCTGGTCCGACAGTTCTTGCTCAAGCTGGATATCTCAATGGTAAAAAGGTCGTTTGTTATCCTGCAATGAAAGATCTGCTTAAGGAGGCAGTCTGGACCGATCAAAAAGTAGTTTATGATCCTCCTTTTCTGACAGGGAAAGGCGCTGGAGTTTCTGCAGAATTGGCATTCACAGCAATGGAACTTCTCTCAGGTCCAGATTTGGTACTGCATGTCAAACAAACCGCTATTTTCGATTAGGTATTTATGGCTATCAAATATCAATATTTAATATTTTTTGCATTTTTTTGTACAATCCCGCTTTTAATATGGTCCCAGTTCTCTGGGAAAAGAGAATTAAATAGCTATGATGCTCAAGCCCTTCAAAAAAAAGTAATTCGTTTCGAATATTTTGACAGGGAACATTCAAGTGTTATTTATGACACATTGCCTTATTTGATCTACAGTCAAAATCATGGAAACTTGGCACTGCAGCCTTTTATCAAGCAAAATACTATTACTGGAGATGTTGATTTTCAGATGTGGGTAATATACTTCCCTCCTTTCGATACAACCGGCTGGGTCAGCGAACTAAATATTGATTACTTGTCTTTCACGACAGGGCGACAGCGATTGACGTTGCCTTTACTGTTCCAGACATTCAACCCACCTTCATTTGGCGAAGCTATTCCTGGGAAAGCATCGGATGCCGAAGAAATTGCTTATGCTTATTTATATCCTGAAGATATTGACCAATTCACTTCGATCTATTATGAAACTCAAGAAACTCCCGTAGAAATTTGGGAACCTTACAGTATTCAGAAGCGTTTGGAGGAATTAGAAAAAACAAAACTAGAATATATTACTAGTGAAAATCGCTGGGCAGAAATCAATGCTTACAGAGCTTATCAAGATAAACGCTCCGCCGAAACAGGACGATCTTTTAACAAGGTACTAAAGCCTTTAGAGTTCAAAAAAACAGACCACGTAAAACCCGGTGCAATCGCTCAGCGCTTGGTAACTATTACACTGCATGGATCTGAATTTGATGTTTCCTGGGATGTTTTACAAGAAGACCTTTGGAAAGTTTATGAAATGATAGAATTATATAGAGCCATGTCCAACAGGACTCTACCCAGTCCTTAATTAAGGACTGGGCTTTCCTTTGTGTGGAAGTAAATATTTGGATTCTAATGCTGTACCCTCCCAAAAATGTGCAGATGATTCAAAAGAAAGACTATTACTTTCACGCAAAAGAGAATGATGAATAATAGTTTGATTATCATTACTTGCAGATTTTTCTGAAATAATTTCTACTTTTTTGTATAAACTATTAATTTCATTAGCATGATGGTATTTTGTTATAATATAATACATAACACATAAAATAACAGGAAAAGAAATAAATAGAACTTTCAGAAAATTGCGAGTAGAACAGCGTGAACATAATAACTTAAGCCGTAATAAAATAAGTTTCATAAACACCTCTATGAAATATTAATAAAATATCGGCAGTTTTTGGGAATAATCACTTAGTTTAGAGATTATTTTTCTGCTTAAGAGAGAATATATTTAAGAAATATTTGGAGAAAATAATGTTAGCCGAATTGAAAAACATCAAGAAAATTGTTCAAGATGCTTCGGAAAGCCGTGTTTTATTAAGCGATATCAGTTTTACTTTAGACGATAATGATATTATTGCTTTAGTAGGAACTTCCGGTGCTGGAAAGACAGCTCTTTTGAGAATTCTAGGCTGTTTGGACAGCACCACTCAAGGCGAATACATCTTGAACGGAAATAATGTTTCAGGATTATCGGAAAGTGGTTTAGCAGTTGTGCGCCGGAAATCTATTGGATTTTTAGGATTCGAACCCGAATTTTTGGAAACTATGAGTGTCGAAGAATGTTTAGAATTTCCATTTAGTGGTTTATCTTTGTCATCCAAAGAAAAACGGAACAAAATTCTAGAAATTTTAGAATTTATCGGCCTGCTCTCTAAATTGAAAACCTCCTTAAAACAATTGCCATTTCCTGAAAAAATGCATATTGCAGCAGCACGCGCTTTCATCAAAAGGCCAGCACTGATTATTGCAGACGAACCAGGAAAAAAACTTCATTCTTATGAATCTGCAGCATTATTTGACTTATTAGTAGCTCTCCGACGAGAATATGGAGGCACCCTGATCTTTTCGACATATGATCCTGCACATCTCAAAAAAGCATATAGACTGTTTTATATGAAAAACGGAAAAATTATTAAAATAGAAGACGTGTAGCAATGAAAAAAAGAACCCTAAAAAAAATTATTAATCTTCAACTTAAGCAGAGATTTTTTTTATGGCTTTCTGGAAGTTTAATGATAACAATGCTCCTGACGGCCGGCACTTTAATGCAGAGTATACAGTTCCAACTAAAACAACATAATTTCCATTATTATACATCACATGCTCAAGTTTATTCAGCACTATTTCGAGACTACGATACATATAACACATCAACATGGTGGACCAATCAAAATCGTAATATTTCACAACTGAAAACTCAAGAATTTATTCGAGGAATTACACGCCGTTCGAAATTGCCGGCTTTATATAAAGGAGAAGAATCATATCCGCTATGTCTTATTATCACAGAGTCTAATGATTCTTCCGTATTTTCGCCTTTTATGATGGTGAGGAATACACAAAAAACTATTCCCAAAGGGCTTATTTATATCAGTGAAGCCACGGCAGAAAAACTCCATCTCAGATTAAATGATACTGTTAAAATCTATATTCCCAGTCTCAATATTACTTTAACCAACTTAAAAGTTGGTAATATTTATTCCAGTCCCGATGCTTTTTATCAAAAATTTTCAGCTTTCGTTGGGCAGGAAAGCTTAATAGAAATCTTATCCAACACTATGCAGTCATATCATATAAGATATTATGCTTCTCCTTTTTATCAAATTCAAATATCCAACACTTTACCCCAAATCAATGATTCTCGTGTTAAATTGGGGGATAATAATATTTTATATCAACTTTTTATGTTTTCGACTTATAAGCAACATATTCTAAATATTCTACTGTTGGGTTATACATTATTCGGATTAATTGTATTTACCATCAGTTATCAGCACTATTCACGTATGCAAGCAATTTTGAATCCCTACTGTTTTTGTTGGGGAATTAAAACACCTAATTTAAGTGGTTATTTATTTTTAGAAGGCTTTAAAATAATAGTTTTATGTTCTTTGACAGCTATTATTTTTCATATTTTAATTATTTTAGCAGGAATAAAGATTCCCCTTGACATTTTCTACAATACTTCTGGCCTTTATCCACAATTCAATATAAATATTCGTGAAAGTTTATTATTGTTTGATGTAGAATTTGTATTCTGGACAGTATTATGGGGTATAATTATTTTTACGCTGATATTTATTTCAAATTTTTATGGATTTCAGTTTATTCAAAATATCTTATTATCAGACAGTTACTTAGGATATATTATTGGAGGTTTGATAATTATCGGATTTTGTGGATTTTTGAATGGTAATGATTATTTATATTCAGTTTATGCCCAAAAAGGCCGTGACAATCAATGGAAAAATTATTATTTTGGCGATTGGCAACTTTATCCCAAGGATCAAATCCCATATGCTTCACTAAAACTGCCCTTAAAAAATGTCGTATTTAATTTTGATGCTTTGACCAACAAAAATTATCATTATATGGGTATCCTGCAAACCACAGGTCGTGCTATTGTACCGATTGCAATCAATAGCGAAATCACTACTAATGCGCGCGATATTAATATTTTTGGTATTCGAGGTAATTATTTTGCTCCTTTTGATGACGTCATTAAAAATAGTGAAAATTATCAATCAACAATAGGAAAACATATTGCAGATACTTTTCCAGATACTCAAATTCTATCTTTAGAGGTACAGACAGACAACGGTCTCATAAATATTACAGAACCGATAAACAATATTAAGGATTTTGGTGATGATTTTCTTAATAACAGTATTTTTATAAATTTAGACACATTAAACCAACGTATGAATTTCCTTAAAAACACCGTAAGTAAAATACAATTTTCTCTTATTTCAAGTAAAGAATTAGCTGTTTTCAGTAACAAACAACTTCAACTTCATTATTTTTCTGATCAGAAAAAATATTGGACCGTTTTGGAAAATTTCCTGTTCAAACTAATAAAAATAAAATTTTTTATTAGTACTTTTATTATTTTTTACTTCATTAAAAACATTTTTTTCTTTATTATTTCTCAGAACAGAAAAATACTATTACATTACCAGTTATGGGGAGAAAAACCACCACATACTTATAGAACTTTTTATTTATATTTAGTAGCAGCATATATAAGTGGAATTTTTCTTGCCGGGATTAAAAATATTTATTATACTGTCATAGAGACCAATCTACCTCAATACTTAATTTTGCCGGGATTTACCATTATGAAACAACAATTTTCAATAGATATTTTTACTTTTCTGATCAGCTGTATTGCTACTATCTTTATTTCCCTTATTGTGTATGGCATCTTTACACTATCTTTATCCCGTGTTTTACTCAATTCAGTGAATAACTCATATGCATTAAATATTAAATCCAGGAGTTTTTAATGATTTTTGTTAATGTACAGCAATTACCTCTTATTATTAGCATTTTTTGTATATTGTCGGGATTAATTATTTTTATTTATATTCGACGAAATATCGTATTGAAAAAATTTTTACCCCCTATTTTAATACAAAAAATCAATAAAAACTTTATACCGTTAATAAGACCTCTTAAGTTAATGCTTCTACTGACAACAACATCAATGATTGGCTTGTCATTACTAGATCCACGCGGCAATTCATTGACATCCAATATCCAACTTGAAGGCATCGATATAATGATGGTCTTTGATGTGTCGCGCAGTATGGATGTTCAAGATGTTACCCCTTCACGCTTATCAGCTGCAAAAAAAATAGCAGAACAAATTAGTGATTTGCTTGTAGGCAACCGCATTGGATTAGTAGCATTTGCAGCAGATGCATTTAGGATGCTTCCTCTAACAACCGATGTTGACAGTATCATTCTTTTTATTCAGGAATTATCTTCAAATCTTATAACTTCTCAAAGCACTGACATTAATAAAGCATTAGCAGAAGCATTAAAAGGGTTTTCGGATGATGTCCTCACGCATAAGGCTATTTTGTTATTTACAGATGGCGAAAATCTTGACGGCAATATTAAGCATAGTATCAATCAGATTAAAGAAAAAGGAATTAGTTTATTTATTATTGGGATGGGAACACCTGAAGGTGGAACTGTACCCCTTTACAACAATGGCCAATATATCGGAAATTTCAAAACACTCACCGGTACAGAAATAATTTCAAAGCTTGATACTCAATATTTAAATAATTTAGCATCTCAAAGTCAAGGCTATTATTTTTCAGGGGGATCATCTGCTGCCATAGAAATTGTTTCTAAATTAGATGCATTAGAAAAAACTCCTTTTGGTTCCAATACACAAAGTTTTTTAGAGCCAAAATTTCGTATTTTTATTTTAATTGCCCTATTGTCCTTGCTTTTATTTTTGTTTTTGCCGGAAAGAAAATTTTTGTTACCCCTTATACTGCTCTGTCAACTTCCGGCTTACGGACTAGGCACAGAAAGGCAAGCCTATGAAGCCTATAACAAGGGAGAATATTCAACGGCATTGCGGTATTATCAGCGACTGCTTTCAAAAAATCCAAAAAATGACAAAGCAAAATTCGCCGAAAGCGCTACACTTTATCGACTCGAACGCAATGATCGTGCGATCGCCGGCTTTACAGCTCTAACCAACAATAAAAACGAAAAAATAGCTAAAAAAGCATTATTTAACTTGGGAAATTCTAAAGTTGCTGTTCAGGAATTCGATGATGCATTAGATATTTTCAAAAATCTGCTTAAAACAGAACCAATTAAATCCAAATTATATCAAAAAGCATTAACAAACTATCTTTACGTGCAAGCACTCAAACAACAGCAAATGCAAAATAATCAACAGAAAAATGAAAATAATGAAGAAAAAAATAATCAAAAGAATGAGTCCTCAGAACAAAAAAATCAAGAGAATAATATTGAAAATACAAAAGAGTCATCAGACAACTCGGACAGTGAACAAAAAACTCCTGTCAAGCCGGTATCTCCTAAAGATATAGATAATTTACTTGGAATAGCAAGAGAAGAAGAAAAACAAAATTTATCCCGACAATACGGAAAACAAAATAATAATATTATTAATCAAAATAAATATTAATACAAATTAATAGAAACATTCGACAAAGGAATGCATAATATATTGCCAAAGGAAATTATAAAGGTATTAACTAATAAATAAAAACACTCATAAAAACACCAAATTTAATGTTACTCTTTATTAAAAAAGTCTGATAATATATTTATATATAGAAAAGGAATTTTTTTATGAATATATATTATCTGTTTTAGAGAAATTTCCGAATCAAGCTTCTTATGCAGAATATATCGAGCAAGTCCTCTGGAACGGTAAGCATGTTGGTCCTTATTGTCCTTCTTGTAATATTTATAAAAACACTAGATATCAGCAGAAGTTTTATTGTGTCCAAATGTAATAATTGTTTCTCGGTGACTGTGAAAAGCATTTTTCAGGATACAAAAATTCTATTGCAAAAGTGGCTTTTGGTTATTATATTGTTTCTCAAGGCTAAGAAAGGAATCCCGGCAAAACAGATTCAAAGAAACCTTAACATTTCTTATCCTACCTCTTGGAGAATGCTCCATCAAATACGAAAAGCAATGGATAGTAAGACGGATCAGCATTTATTTACTGGTATCCTGAAATGGATGAAACTTACATCGGCGAGAAACCTTGTAAAAATAAAGATATAGAAAATAAATCCAAGAAAGAAGAACTAAAAAGATTCCCATCGTTAACATGGTCGATAGAGACAACAAAAAAAGTGTACGCTGAATGGCATTACCCAATGAAAAGAATCAAAAACTGACAGGAAAACAGTTATTAAATATTTTAGAAAAAGTAGCCGAGAATAATACCGTCATCACTGATGAATTCAAAGGATATAACATCTGCTGTCATGAGAAGTTTGATTTGAGACTTTAAAGAAAATTCCTTTTCCTAAGCGGCAGGCTTACGCACCTGCTCTAGGAAAGAAAGTCCCTCCCCTGAGCATTGGTTAGGGATTGTTTATAAAGAGATATTTCTTTACTCCCTGTTTTTGTATTTTTCATATAACATACTTGAGGACAGCCCAGATGGCGGCTTTATCCTTGTGCTCGGGATTGTCGGCTAAAAATTTATCTATTCCCTCTTCGATATTTTTGTCTTCATAAGAAATATATTTCGAAAGGAGATGCTTCTACATCGAAATAAAAACTGAGGCATTGGCATGACACAAG
>NZ_FOKY01000024.1 GCF_900112165.1 Brevinema andersonii | reverse complement strand
TTCCTTCCCCGAAGCCGACAACTTCGACAGCATTGATATCATACACAAAGTCTCCAACAAAAACAGAGAGTTTACAGTATTTTTGGATATCGAAGTTTCCTCAGAGAAAGAACTTCAAGACCTCCATAATTTCAAAGGCTCCATAGACCTTCTTCCCGAAGAATACCGCGCTGACCTATCTCAAGAGCCGGCATTCAGAACTTTTACGGTGCCTATTATTGAACATATTTCAAATGGTTCCAGAACGACGGAAAAATCTTTACAGACCCTCATCGACGAGAAAAAAACAGAACTCCAAGACATTCGGAAACAAATCCTTGACGCTCAGGCAGACGAGGAGCATGCGCTCCTTCCCGAACTCCGCAGCAAAAGAGATAATCTTAAAAACGAAATACAAAACTTGGAGGAAAATATTGAATAGGGAAGTACAGAATGCTGTTACGGGTGCGTTGGCGTTCGGCTTGTGGGAGTTTCTGGCATACCGCACGCCCGAACACAGTATCCCAATCTCGGTCGGATGCCTGTTGTCGCTCGTCGGGTTTGCCGGCAGGGATGCCATTATTGAAATTTTGAAAAATTGGAGTGGACAATGAACGAAGATCTCGACAAAAGGTATGTTTTGAGACAGGAACATGAGGAATTGAAAGCGTTTGCCATCAAGACGCACAGGAAAGTACGCGGCATGGCCGACGACCTGAAAGAAGTAGAGAAAAAAATGGAAGACGACCTTTACGACGATTCCTTGGAGCTTGATATTTCCAAGGGCAGATTAAAGCTCGGGCGCGGCGATATCGGCAGCCTGATCGTTATCGGACTGCTCGCAACCGTCATCCTCGGTGTCTGGGGCCTCGTGAAATGAAGCCTTGGACGGTTCACGAACTGCAAATCCTGCTCCGCGGCAAGCCTTTGGATGCGTTTGTATGCCTGCAGGAACCCGGCAGCCGCCTCATCAGCCCGCTGAACGCCGACAATCTCCTATCCTTGAGGAGTATGAAAATACCGTCAGCTGCAATTTTTGGAGCGCCGGCGACGTCAAAACGTTAATCGAGCGCTGGGAGGAAAAGGAGCTGCGCAACGAAACGGTTAGGCGTGAAACCAAACAAAAACGAAGAGAAGGAAGGGGATAATGAAATATTTCACCATCAAAGAACTTACAAGGTCCGCCACAGCCGAGAAATACGGCCTGGAAAACCTCGCCACCAACGAAGTCGTGGAAAACCTGTCAAACTAACCTGAGCTTACCGCAGCAAAGAAGTTAATGCTAAGGTCGGCGGGCACCCTAATTCCCATCATATCTACGGCTGCTCGGCGGATATTGTTTGTCTTGCTGCAGAACAAAAGAAAATGATGGCTATTCTTATGAAAAATCCGCATGTGGATTTATGCCAAAACTATCCGGATCGCAATTTTATCCACGTCAACATCGCCAGGCCGGGAGAGAAACCCCGCCGACTGGCGATGACACAATGGAAAAATAAAAAAGCAATACCTTATAAAGGATAACAATATCAATATCTGGAGGGATATAATGAAAAAAATATTATTGATTTTAGCTCTGCTCTCAGCTCCAATTCTTGTTCAAGCGCAATACGAGGCAGGACGCCGAAGTGCCGTGGAGCGCACGGATGTGCGGGAACGGTACACCCCCGGCCTCGGCATTAATGTCGGCACGATGGGCAAGGACCTTGCCGTCGGCGTAACGGTGCATAATTTCATTCAAGAGAAATATCTGTTTAATGTTTACGGCAGCTGGGATTACAGATTTTTCGGCTATCAAAGTTGTGGAAACACACGGGCAGCGTCGGGGTGGGTTTTGGGGCAATTAAAAGCCTCGTCAACCTCAAAAAACCCATTTATTGGGATAAGGCAAAGAAAAAGTATTTCAAAAGCCTCGGCGTGGGCGGAACGGCTGATATCGAGCAGAAATTTTCCCGAGACGCCTACATCGGCGGCAGATACGGGGCCACCCTCTGGGGCCAGCTCAACAGAAATATGCTGGGCTTAAGCCTCGGCATCGACCACACAAGAATTATAGGATTGGGAATGTACGGAAAAGTCCATTATTCCTTCCTCTTCGGGAAGTAAAACATGGCTCCCTTAATTTTAGGGAGCTTATATTATAAGGAAGAAACTATGACAACAAACAAACCCCTCAACGCGCCCTTCGGCTGGATGGGCGGCAAATCCAAACTCCGGCCAACCCTCGCAGCCCTGATCCCCGAGCAGGATATTCCTATGAAAAACAGAAAAATCCAACACTGTGTCGAAGTCTTCGGCGGGGTTGCCTGGCTCTTATTATACAAAGACAAGTGGTTTCAGAACGAAGTCTACAATGATATTAACGACGGCCTCGTCAACTTATTTTCCGTCATCCGTTTCCATCCCGACGAGCTTTTGAAAGAAATTGAACTTGTCGTCAACTCCCAAAAACTTTTCAATTATTACAAAGATACGCTCCACCTCACCGACATCCAGAAGGCTGCCGGAACCCTCATTAAATACGGCTGGAGTTTCTCGGCTCAGGGAACGTCTTATGCATTCGAAGTCCTCAACAGCGCGCAAACCCTCATATCCAAAATCTCCGACCTCCGTGAGAGATTCCGAAATGTTGCCATCTCCAACGAGTCCTTCGAAAAATGCATCCAAACTCTGGGACAAGGAAAATACCTTCCTCTACCTCGACCCGCCATACTTCGGCGCTGAAAACGTCTATCCCGGTATCAACTTCGGAGTCGAGTGGCATGTTCTGCTCTCCGAACTCCTCAAAAATTCCAAAGCGACTTGGATGCTTTCCTACGGCGACCACTCCGTTATCCGCGAGCTTTACAAGGACTTCCACATCACCGAGGCAACCGTCAAATACTCCGGCCTCGCCAACTCCAAAAAACAGCCCGATGCTCCCGAGCTTGTCATCACCAATTACCCCCCCCCCCCTCCCCTCCACGAAATATTAAACTAATCCTATACCCTCCCTCGATAACATACAAGGGAGGGTTGTTTTATTCTATTTTTGAAAAAATAAGTAAAAGCTTAACAAAAAAATCGGCTTATGTTATAATAAAACAATAGGAAAAAGGGGTTGTTCTGCTTAGGCAGGGAGGTATTCTATGAGAATTAATACAGTTAAATGGTATATATTATTTTTGCTGATATATGGTATTATGCTGGCTTCAAACCTTTTATTTCCAATTACTTATGACGATGATTTTGCTTATTCTGTAATGGGCAATCCTTTTCTTTTACAATGGAATGAGTATCTGGCATGGCACGGGCGGCTGGTTTCGCACACTTTGCTGCGCATCATTCTGCAATTGCCTGCCCCTATAGAAGAACTGGTATTTAGCGGCGTAATTTTATGGGTTATTATTACATGCTATCGGGCTGTTAATCCTAAATTTATTCGCAATTCCGGTAAGCATGATTTCCAATTGTTTATTTTACTTTTTTGTTTGCTGTTTGTATTTATTCCTGTGTCAAGCACTGCTTATGTGATGGTGACGTTTTTTATGAGCAATCTATTTGCGATCGGATTAATTTGTTGGTTTTTGACTCCATATTCCCTTTTAATGAGTACCCCCCCCTCTATGGTACCTTCAAGAATGTTTTGGTTGAGCGCGTTGTTAGCAGGCGCCTCTCATGAGCAAGCAGTTGCTTTACTTCCTCTACTGTTGATTCTTTATATCATATTAAAATATAAAAAAATAATGGTACCGCGTTGGTTTTGGACGGGGTTTATTTTTTTCTTCTTGGGTATGCTGGTTATTTTGTTGTCTCCGGGTTCCCCAACCCGCATCGAAAAAGGATACGGCAATGCTCAGCAATGGCAATTTCTCGGTCAAACGCTAAATTGGGTTGAACTGGGCCCGATCCGTTATGCCTACAGTTTGTTTCATCATTTGTTTTTGGCTCATGGCGCTTATATTCCCAACACTTTGCCGTATTTTATTATCATAGGGATTTTGATGTATTTTGTACTGAAAAAAGTTTCACCATGGAACGGCAGATTGTTTCAAATTTTTGTTTTTATAGCGGCATCTCTGGGCATGACAGTTATTATGATGTTTTCTCCGCTTTATTATGAGGCAAATTTACTGTTTGGAATGGTATTTTTATTTATTGCTCTTGTAATGTTGGTTAAGTTGTTTTGGGAACTTTATCCGGATAGTAAAATGATTCCTCTTGCAATAAAATTAGTCATTTTAACGGCATTTATTATTTTCGGCATCCAATGTTTTGCTTGGAATCACTATCGGAAAGAATATAATTATGTTGTGGAATTAATCAACGAGGCAAAAGTCGCCCAAAACCCTGAAGTAAAAGTTCCCGCTTTTACACAGTTTGCTATTAAAACCCCGTTGGGTAATATTTATCCTGTTTATTTGCAGCGTACGCCTATTTTCTATACCAGAATGGCAGAATATTATCAAAGCCCTCCTATTATTCCGCCGGATTTTGTGACCAACAGATAAAACAGGCCTCCCTCGATACTTGCGAGGGAGGGAACTTATTTTTAACCCCCTTTACCCTACAATATTAATACTACAACACTAAAAGGGGCACATATTATGTCAAAACAATTTATTTTTATCGATACATGTATGTTTCGAGAATGGAACATCAAAAATATAGAGAAAAATCTCAAACAAATACAAAACGAATTCCGTATCATTATCCCGTCAGAGCAGCTGCACGAGCTCCAGAAACATCTCCTCTCGAAATACATTGCTTACGAAGACAAAAATATCGAAGAGGGCATAGACAGATTTTTAGCCGACAATCCCGAGCACAAAGATAAACCCGCCATCGATAAAAAAATAGAAAAACTCAAAACCGCCTACAACGAACTCAACCAAAAAATAGAAGAAATAAAAAGGGAAGAATGCTCTAATATTATTGACTTTCTGAAACAGCAGCTCATCATTTCTCCAAGCATAGAAGACTACCTTGGGGCGAAAAACCGCGTCCATTCCGAAATGGCGCCTTATACCAAGAAAGAACAAAGCAACCACAAGCATTACGATTCCCTACACTGGGAAATACTCCTCAATTCCAAGGAAATTCCGGAAGGCTCGACCCTTTATATTTATACCAAAGACAAAGGATTCTTCCACAACAATACCCACAGCCAAGGACTGCACCCTCTCCTGATCCAAGAATGGGCTATCCTCAAGAAAGGAGAATTGAAATTATATATGCACAATGAGCAGGACAAAAAATTTTGCCCGCAGGAGGCGCAAGAAGACCTTCCCAAAATGCAACAAGAAGCATACCCGTCCTTTTATGTCGACAGGATATTAGAAGCCGGGAATCCGATAATTCGGCATGCTCTTAACGATGTTATGGATTCAACGCGAAGAGACAGGGAATTGGACAGGATAGAAGACCTTATGCATCAAATCAGCCGGGGAATTATCCAGGAATTTCGGGAATTTGAAATGGAACATCTATTTGAAGAATTATTCTACTCACTCAAAAGAGCTCAAGGTTCAACTCAGTACCCCGACAGGTTGAGCAGAATGGAAAAGAAGGCCTATCATCTGCTTCAAAATTATCAAAACATGCGGTGAAGAACACTTGTCTCATAAAAACAATCCCTCCCCGGAGCATGGGGAGGGATATTTCTTTCCGGCAGCAGGTGCGTAAGCCTGCTACCTGGAAAAGGGATTTTCTTTAAAATGCCAAATCAAACTTAAAATAAGTGCCAAATCAAACTTCGCATGACAATTTCCGTTAATTCTAAGTAAGAAGAATCTGAACACTAAACTTACAGGTTAATTTCAAGTATATTCGTCTTTCCAAATTATCACTATTTTAATCCTTTCTTTTTTATTTAATAAATAATAGAAACAGAAATTTAAATATTTTATGCTTTCTTTAGATATCAAATTTTAAAAAAAATAGTTCTTACAACAAAAAATTAAGTATAGTGGATTTTTGCCGATAGTAATATCGGTGTTCTTTTGAGAAATGTCTAATTGTTTGTCATATATTTTGACAAAACTTTGTATTTCTTAATAATATTAAAGTTGTATATGAGGTAAAAATGGTTTTAACAGTGACATTAAATCCTGCTGTTGATTATCATATGAAAATAGATAGTTTTTCTGAAGGTAAAAGTTTATCGGCAAAAGGAGTCAGTTTTCAAGCAGGAGGGAAAGGTATCAATGTCTCCCGTGTTTTGAATAATCTTGGTATTGCTAATACTGCATTAGCAGTGTTGGGAGGATTTACGGGTGATTATATCAAATCACAAATACCGGAATTAAAAGCCATTTCTATTAAAGAAAGGACACGCATTAATACTAAGCTGAGAACAGCTATTTCTGAAACAGAGATCCATGGGGTGGCTCCAGAGCTGACTTTACAAGAAATCGAACAAGTTAAATATGAAATAGCTCATTTAACAAAGGATGATACTTTAATTTTATCTGGTTCTCTACCGAAAGGCGTATCTGATGCTATTTATAAGGAGTTAGCTTTATTGGTACCGGATACTCGTATTATTGCTGATACAAGAGGTGTAGCTTTGAAGGAGATTATTACTGTTAAGAATCTTTTTCTGATCAAGCCAAATAAAGACGAGTTAAGTGAACTATTTGGCTGTGAGATCTGTTCTAATGAAGAAGCTCTAAAGTTGGCTCAAAATTTAAAGAATGATACTAACATCACATATATTATTGTTTCCTTAGGAAAGGATGGAGCCTATTTGCTGACAGATACTGAGGTATTCTATGCTCCTGCGTTAGAGGGTGAGCTAGTAAGCAGTGTTGGTGCTGGTGATTCATTAGTAGCGGGTTTTATTGCACGGTATTTAAAATCTGATGATCCTAAACTTTCTTTTGCTTATGGTGTTGCTTGTGCTGCAGGTACTGTTTTTTCTCATGGGTTGTGTACCTTGGAAACAGCGGAACGTTTAGTAAAAAATGTTAAAATATCACAAATATAGGAAGTTTTTATGAAATTTTTGAATAATTTGCTTGTTTTGGATAATATAGTTGTACCTATGAAAAACAATAACAAAAGTCAAATTCTTAATGAATTGGCAGAACGTTTTGTTCAATCGGGAAATGCTCATGATAAGCAAGAATTATATAATCATCTACAAGAAAGGGAGCACAAAGACCCTACAATTGTAGAGGAAAATATTGCTGTTCCTCATGCAAAATGTGTTTGTATAGATAAGGCAGGATTGGTGGTAGGTATTACTAAAGAGCCTGTTGTTTGGAATGAAGAAACTCAAGAAACTGTGCGTTTGATTTTTATGATAGGTGTTCCAGAAAATGAAAATAATCTTCATATAGAAATACTTCAAACGTTAGGAACGATCTTAAATGATGAATATCTTGTCAAGAAACTGCTAAATGCATCGGATTCTCAGGCAGTATGGGATGTTTTCAAGAATTTACCGGATTTGTCTGAGTCTGATACAGATGGTTGGAAATCCTTTGATATTGTAGCGGTAACGGCTTGTCCGACAGGTATTGCTCATACTTATATGGCTGCAGATGCACTCAAAAAAAGTGCTCAAAAACAAAATTTAACCATAAAAGTTGAAACAAATGGTGCCGATGGTCCAAAAAATATTCTTTCTGATCAAGAAATTAAAAATGCAAAAGTAGTTATTGTTGCATCTGATCGAGACTTGGATTTGTCTCGGTTTAACAATAAAATGATGTACTCAACCAGTGCTGGTAATGCCGTGCGTAAAGCTGATGAAGTCATAGAACAAGCATTGACTCATGGAAAGCTTTATACTGCTAAGGACAATACACCACTTGGAGAAACTAAAAAAGGAGTTTATGGGCAGTTGATGACAGGTGTATCTTATATGCTGCCTTTTGTTGTTGGAGGAGGTATTCTCATTGCTCTGAGTTTTTTATTTGGAATAAATGCTTCAGACCCTAATTCTCCCGATTTTAATCCTATAGCTCAATTTTTTCACATACTGGGTGCTCAAGGAGCGTTTGCTTTAATGGTGCCAGTCATGGCAGGATATATTGGTTTTGGAATCGCCGAACGTCCAGCTTTGATGCCTGCTATGGTAGGTGGGTATTTGGCGGTAAATAGTGGCGGCGGCTTTTTAGGAGGATTGTTAGCAGGCTTTATCGGAGGATATTCGATTGTTCTTCTTAAAAAAGTTTTTTCTTTACTTCCTAAACAGTTAGATGGTTTAAAACCCGTTTTATTTTATCCAGTTTTTAGTCTTCTGCTAACAGGAATTGTCTTGCTTCCTATTTTGAGTTATGTGTCTGCTATTAATAGTGGAGTAAATAATTTTCTTAATTCTATGAGCAGTGGTAACTTAGTTTTATTAGGGGCTTTGCTTGCTGGCATGATGGCAGTAGATATGGGTGGTCCTGTGAATAAAGCTGCATTCACATTTGGAATAGCTGCAATACAAGCTGGAAATAATTTACCTCATGCAGCTGTTATGGCAGGAGGAATGGTGCCACCATTGGGTATTGCTTTAGCGACGACGTTTTTTCGAAAAAAGTTTACTCCTGCAGAGCGAGAATCTGGATTAACATGTTATATAATGGGTGCATGTTTTATCACGGAGTCGGCAATTCCATTTGCTGTTAGTGATCCAATACGGATTATTCCGGCTTGTATCATAGGTTCTGCGGTGGCAGGTGCATTATCAATGTTTTTTGGTTGCGAGTTGCCTGCACCACATGGAGGTATTTTTGTATTTCCTTTAGTTAAGCATGTGTTTATGTATATAATTTCTATTTTAGTTGGCTGTATCATAACAGGAGGTATTATTGGAATGATGAAAAATAAAATAAAAGAACCCGTTATTTAACGGGTTCTTTGTCCTTTTTGAGATAGTGTTGTATTTAGCCTGATAAGATCAAAAGCATTTTTTGTGTCTTGAAGCATACGTTTACGTTTTTGAAGATAATTATTAATATTAATTTCACCTTCATATATAGCACGAATATCATCAATATCAATATCCCGAATGTAATTTTTATTAGTAATAGTTTTATTGAAAATATAAGGTATCAGTTTAATATGATCTCTATTGACCATATCAAATTTATATATTTTTATTTCATATTTTGTGTTGACAATATCAAAAGTAAATAAAAATTGATTATTATAAATTTTATAAGCTGAAGTCTTTTCAAGTTTTTTGTTAAAACCTTGTAATGATAACGTATCCATTACTCCGACTTCTTCATAAAACATAGGAAAATTGGTTGCTTCTCTAATTTGTACATAATTTGTATTATTTTTTTTCCAGATACCATATAAGCTGACTTCAAGCGGATTTTTGTAGAGTTCCACAGCTTCATAAATAATAGCTTTAGGATCATTCCTATAATATTTTGATCGTGTTAGATCACCAGCTAGATTATAAACAGGCAATAATAATAAAAAGATCAATAAAATTTGCATCTATTACTCCTTCCTCATAACAACTTTATTTTTATTATATAAGAATCTTCTGAGAAAGTCAAGTATTCTCGCTAATTTACTAAAAAATAGATTAATAGCATATCTCTAACCAGCATGAAATGTTGTAATTGGGCTGTTATTTTATGCGAAGGATATATCGACTTTTTTGAAAGAAAAAGAATAAACAATATACTAAATTTAAAAATATTCTATGTCTGAATTTAATGAAAATATAAAGAACAATTCAAAAACTTTTATTTGTTAAATTTGACTACTCTTAATTTTTGGATAGCTTTAAGTATGAAATGTAATTGATAGTAGTGTACTATTTATTGATTTTTAGGAATTTATTTATTTTATAAGAATCTCCTCCAAACGGAGGAGATTAAAATTTATTTATTAGTTGAATTAGGATCTGCAACCAAATATTGTATGATTTCAGCATTACCTCGTTCTCCGGCCCACATTAGTGCATTCTTACCAGAATTGTCTTTAATATCTGTTAAGGCACCTTTCCCAACGAGATATTTAACCATAGTAACTCTGCCCCAGATAACCGCACGCATTAGAGCTGTTTGACCGTAACGGTTTTGAGAATCCAAATAAGCACCTTTATCAATAAGTGACTTTGTAATATCAACAAGCCCATCACTAGCTGCAAACATTAATGCTGTCCATCCAGTTGCATCTTGGGCGTCAATATCAACATTTTTCGTCAGCAGATAATCAACAACAGCCTTGTTACGTGAATTGACTGCATACATTAATGCTGTACGTCCTTGATTATCTTTATTGTTAACATTTGCACCTCTGTTTACAAGATATTCTAATAATCCTAATTCCCCGTTTTGGGCAGCTATGATAACGCCTGTCGAATTGTTTTCGTCTCTAACATTTACGTCAGCCCCGGCGTTCACTAACTCTTGTACAATGTTCATCGCATTGTTATTAATAGCATAGAGTAGGGGTGTCTTATTGAATTTATCTGTGGAGTTAACATCTGATTTTTGTTCAATCAAAATCCGTACAATAGGAGCTTGATTCGAAATAACAGCATGCATTAATGCATTTTGACCTTTATTGTCTTGGGCATTGATGATTGCTCCGTTTACCAGCAATTCCTGAGTAATTGCTGGTTCTCCTGCTTGCACTGCATACATCAAAACAGTGCGCCGATCTATGTCCGAAGCATTAACATCTGCTTTCTGACTGATTAAAAAACGAAGGACTGCTAATTGTTTGTTTCCTGCAGCAAGCATCAGTGCTGATTGTCCCTTTTTGTTGCGCAAATTGATATCAGCTCCGTTATCGAGCAGAAATTGAATAGCATTTGAATATCCTTTTTCTGCTGCAACCATTAATGGCGTTGTACCATTGCTATCTGACTCCTCTACTGTTTTTCCTGCAGTAATGAGATTTTTTATTTCAATGATATAATTTGCTTCTTCGGGTGACATTTTTACTTGTACCGATTGAGAATTTGCCAGATTCTGTGGAGAAGTCAGTTCTGAATAAGGTGTAGTTGCCCCATTGCTATCATCTGTGTAGGAATCTTGTATATCAGAGGTTCCTCCGTCATCTACAGCAAAGTCATCGGCTGTACTATCATCATAAAAATCTGCTTCATATTCATATTGTGCAAAATTTGGCATAGAAAATCCAAATATCAGAAGCACTATGAGTATATTTTTTTTCATGGATTGTCCTCCATTTAAATTAATATTTTATTTTCTATTATATAATTTAGTATATCGGTTTTTTTTTTAAAAATAATAGATATTTTTCATTTTATTTAAATATATTAAATCTCCAATACGTACCCGAGGATTTTTTATTTTAGCACTAATTCTAACACTTTGAGATAGCTCAGATATTGAGTTGTCCAGCCATTCTAACTCTAATTTATTCAAAACATTTGCTCTAAAAATATCGATTTTGTCTCCTTTTTTTACCAAAACTCCCGGAAATAATGTGATTATTGCAGTATTATCAATAATATCCAATATGTAACCGTCAGGAGCTTTCATATATACAATGTGTATTTGATTTGTCGTACGATATAATTTTGAAATATTGTCAGTTTTTTGTTGATTAAAAAGCGGGATAGAACCATTTTTTGCTGTTTCCATCTGTATAGCTTGTGCAAAATTATTTAAAATCTCATTTTGTTCTTTTATTCCAGGATAGTTCTGTAGAATATATTGATATTGCTGTATTGCCTCAGGATATTGATGCCGTTCCAAAGTCTGATTCGCTTTTTTTATTAATGGTTTGGCTTGCTGCGAATCAAAATTCTGACGGTATTTTTTATAAGAATCGTAAAATGTGAAAACATCAGGTGCATTTTTTTGCAGTATTCTGATTTTTGAAGGAATAGCAATATTTTCAGGATCTTTTTCAACAGATTCTGAAAATTCGTTAATAAAAATTCTAAATTTCTCTGTTTCTGCGTCAGCAGTGATTGAATCAGCACGTTGCAACTCATTAAATTCCTGATTTAATAAGGCAAGTTGCTGAATAAGGTTTGTTTGAATTTCTGATGTATTAATATAATTTCTAATCAGCGAAACTAAAAATAAATCAGTATTTCGTTTTTCAATAGGTACGAAAATTGTATTTTCTTTATTATATAAATTTTCTATTGCTTGTAATTTTTTTTCTGCTTCTTTTGTGTTTTGTATTTGCAGAGCTTTGCCTATTTCTGAAAAAAGAAAAGATATTTTTTGGTCAAATTCAGAAGACAATTTTTCTTCTAATAATATATTCGGTTTTTGTGTTTCTGTTTTTTTTAACTTTTCTTGAACAGATAATGTTTTCTTTCTTGATTCCTCAGCATTTTGAGAGGCTCTTTGTAACTGAATTTGCAATAATTCTTGTTCTTTAGCAAGCTGTTCTTGCTTTTTTTTATAAGCTTCTTGCTGAGCTAATTCTTGTGCACGCTTTTCGTTTTCTATTTTTTCTTCTAAAATGTGAAGTTCGAGTTCATATCTACGACGTATTTCTGCTTTTTCACTTTCTGTTTTTCCCTGGAGTTCTTTTTTAATTTGAGCTTGTAAATCAACTCTTTGCTTTTCGAATTCTTGCGTTGCTTTCTGATTAATCTCTGATAAAGTCTTAGCTAATTCTTGTTCCGCTCTGTTCAATGCAATTCGTAATTCTTGAACCTCTTCTTCTTTCTTTAGAAGTTCGGCATTTCTTCTTTTTTCAGCTTGTTGAATGAGTATGAGTTCTAAGCTTTGGATAGCATCTTGCCCCACAATCAATTTAAGGCTTTGTTGTTGAAAAATTGTGTATACAATAAAAATTCCCAGCCCTGCAGCTGATATAATTATAATATTGAGCAGAATAATAAACTTATAATTAGAACGTGTCTTTTGTTGTTGTGGGGGTGTGCGTTTTGTTGATAAATCTTGGTCAATCTGTCGAAATATTTCTTGTTTGTCCAGTTCTTTTGGAGAAACGGAATGAGTAAACATATTTGGCATACCTTATAATAAAATATCTTTAATTATAAAGTTAAAAAAATGATATGCCAAATTTTGGACTTAAAAAACAGCAAATTTACTAAAATTTGCTGTTTTTTAAAATTGATCTATATGGTACCTCGATCGCGTCCTTCTAAAAATTGAATATTTCCGAGATGATTTACGAATACAACATGTGGATATAAATTATCTATAAAAAACGTATTTATCGTAGAGTTTGGATGTGTTTTGTATTGAACACGATCTATTCCCGAGCTACTTTGATTGTATTCTGGACGGGTTGATTCGATCCATATATCACGTGTAAACCCGGCAACGTCAATTGTATTTTCTGTATTGATTCTCGTATACAAAACACGACCATATTTATCGATATCGAATGAATATCTTTCATTATATCCGTCCACGGGTGGTGCAATATGCTTAATTCTATTATCGTCAATGCGACTTAACTGGAAAAATTTTGACGTACTGTATATTGTTCCAATAAATGTACCTTCTCTGGTTAGGCCGTTAGCGTCTGTATATATTTTGGATCGAATAGAAGGCCTTTCTGTTGCTCTGAGATTGTCAATTAGGAGCCATTTTTTACCTTGGACTCCGTTAGTAAGATATCCTGCTATAGTTGTGACTTTATCAATTGTACTCCACCATATTCCGTAAGCCATTGTAGCTCCCTGTGCTACTTCAAAAATTTCTGGAGTATTGCCCCATATATTGTTATAGTCAGTCTGCCAAACCGAATTTCGTACATATCCTATATAGGAAAGATTATCTTCAATCATAGCTCCATATAATCGGTCGCCATCATTCCAAAAGCTCAGCTGTTTGACAGAGTGAGGGCTTCGTCCTTCATGCAGGTTTAAACCGTTGGGGCTATGGATAAAGCGGATATTTCCTTCTTTTCGATCCGTACCGAAAATAGCCAAGCGATTTCTATTAGAAATCGCCGCAATGTAAGGTATACTATGTCCTGGAATTGATACAACTTTAATTTCGCTTAAAGGCATCGGTACTTTTGTGACAAATTGTAGTTCCCATGGATTACCAGCTCGGTTATTTCTATTAAACTTAAGTAGGCGTACCCATACTCCATTATCGGGATTCAATTTTTGCTGTTCCGTTATTGAATTTGTGGAGACAGATTTTAGAAGTTTAGTAGAGCTGCCTGTTCTGTTTGTAAATATTTTGGTAATTTCAATATCCACTTCATAGTTCAGTGTTTCTATTTTTCTTTTCAGTTTATTGGTATATTCGGTACCATTATCTGATAATTCAATTGTTTCGCTGATGTTATCCGTTGAAGAGTATGCAAGATAAAGCATTCCATCTTTATCCGAAAATGTAGTAAATTCCTGTACCTTTTCTAAAGAAGGATTGATAGTTGATGAGGTGATTGCAGTATTGACATATTCGCCGTCCATTTTGTAGAAATTTACTGGGTAATCAATCCAATAGTTAACGTATAATATATCTCTAGGTACAAATTGACTGGTAACAGAGCATGATACCAATCCTAGAAACACTCCTAAAGAACCTGTTAGTTTGCGCATAAAACCTCCAAAATAATTTGAGATCACGTTATATTTAGAGTATTCTTTAAAACTGGGAGTTAGAGGAGCTCCGAATAAATTTTAAATACTCAAAATACATTTCGGACAATAAAATTCAAAAGTAAAGTACATACCAAATATTTTATAAAAATATTATATATTAATTTATATTATTTTGCAATAACTTTCCTAGATAGTCGTATTAAATTTAATAAGATTATTTTTCAAAAAGCTAATATTATTGTGTGTTGGAATTGTTCACTAATTAATATTTATATAATCAGGTTAATTCTCACGATATGTGATGCATAGTAAAAGAGATAGATATTGTCAGGGTAAAGAGGATAAATAATTGTTCTCCCTTAGCATCATTCAGCTGCAGCCTATGTTTTTAAGATTTAAAATAAAAAAAGCCTGCAGGAATGTATATTTGCTGAAACTAAAAATTTGAAAGAATAATAAGAATCCCAAAAAAGAATTTCATTAGTTTAGAGAAATATTATTTGTCAGAACTGTAAAAATTAGCGAAACATGTAATAAAATAGCTATATTATTATCTGATAGTATGTTAAATAGAAAAATTGCAAGTGGTTAAGGGAAGTTTAGTTTGAGATCCAATATTTTCATTGTGCTATCACAGTTTTCAACAATATCTTTTGAGCGTATTAATAAGGGAAATGACTCCTTTTTGGTGAAAATATTGATACTTTTGATAACATTATAAAATATCAATTGATAATTCTTATATAGAAGATCATATCACATTGTTTTATAAATTTCAAGTATTTGTTTATCCTATATTAAAATAACTTGTATGGATAAATGTTATAAAATACTCATTATTCCGAAGAAATTTGAATAGAAATAGAAAGTAACATATTTGGGCAAGTCATTATCGTGAAACATGGCAGCATAATAACTGACTTTAAGAAGAACCCAATCCGGTTCTGCATTCGGATCTAATTTATTTATTGGGGATATGAGGTTGTCTCTGCTGCTTCGTAACATTATATGTATAATAACATCATTCCAGCCTGTTATGAGGATTCCCATAACGAGAAAAAATAATACTTCATTTTTCATTGCTAACCTCTTTAATTTTAATGTTTTCTTTTACTTGTTTATATAATTCTTGCATCCTTTCCATTCAGAGCATATATAAACAGAAATTGACTTTTTACTAAAAGTACTACTCATTCTTCTTCTTTCTTATGTCCAAACTTCACATTCTTCTGAAAAACCATTCGGGAACAGCCGGAATCCAAGGCACGCTGCCCAACCGTGACTCAACATAAAGATAAGGATTCGTATTTGCACTGTTTTCATCCGGCCTTTGTACCTTGATAATAACATGATCGCTCCATTTTGTAAGTCACATACTGTGGCTTGCGTTCAAATGCTTTGATAAATTTCATAATATTTCCTAAAGTTTTGTTATATTATAAGGTATTATTTTCGCGTTCTTTTAGAATGTTTTTATTGTTACCCTTTATGGGGTATTGCTTTCTTATTTATCGCAATCTTTGTCACATAAATGTCTCACCAACTTACAGAGGTATGTATGGAAATCTGAACATACAAAATCTAGTGTTATCAAGATGTATATTATTTTATTCTTTATCTTACGTTTCATAATCTTATCCCTATATAAGGTAGCTTTCTTATTCTTGTACTGAGTGAGAGCAAGGTTACAGGGGGTTTGCCCGGCCCTGGCAGTGTTGACGTGGATGGAGTTTCTGTCTGGGTAATTTTGGCAAAGATCTACATTCAGATTTTTCTAAGAATTTGCATCATTTGGTCTTGATCCTTCTTGAGGCAGATATTATCTGCCGTGCAGCCGTAGGTATGATGCGAATCTGGGCAACTGCTAATCTTGGTGTTGATTTCCTTGCTGCGGTAACAGGTCAAAATTATAGGTTTTTCTAACTGCTCCCTCAGCGGATCGAGAACAAGCTCCGTTAATTTTATTAAATTATCCACCATTTCATTGGTGGCAAGGTTTTCTATACCGTATTTCTCTGTGGTTTCCTCAAATGTATAGGGAAATTGGAGGGCTTCGTTCTGTTCCACGTAGTACCACCCTTGATTGACAATGCCGGCAGCATTCTGCATGGCATCTCCGGTCTTTGCGGCTTCTGCCGAGCGCTCGGCTCCATACTCCTGTAGTACTTTTTGATAGGGCTTCATATCCTGGCTGAGGGCTTGTTCGAGCTGTTCTTTTTCCAAATCCGGCTCCTTTTCGTTTTTCGGGGTGTTAAAAAAAATGTTGTTAGTGCGTCAACACCCTGTCAACGCTCTGTAAAATTTTTATTTTCTATTCATTATGCGGTCATGGGGAAAAACACCCTTAAAACATGTTAAAAACTCTTATTTTTCCAAAAAGGTATTTTGCCCAATTTCGCACCTGGTTTTGGTTCCGGGAGAAAGTGTAAAGGCTCCGTTTTCGAAGTCCGAGCCAAAACTTTCACGGCTCCCGCTAGAGCATCCGGGACGTCGTCATGCACGTTGACCGACGGAAAGTATAAGAGCTGGTCAATTAGGATCTTTCCTGCAGACGACTTCCGGAATTCTGGATCTAATCAGATCCTGTCTGTCTCAAAGAGAACAGGCAGCTGAGCGATTCGGTGTTCTTTGCGCATGTTGGAGATTGTTGTAAGCGGCAGCTTGACGCCGTGTTCCCGGGCATATTTTTCCAGGTCGCGCACAAAGTACGCCATTGCTCCGACACACTCTACCTTGACCGTTAAAATGTTTGCCGAATGTTTTTTGTACAAGGAAAGCGTGTCATCAAAAAATCTTATATCTCTTCCCTGCACCATGAAAGCATCCACGATAACAAAGCCTTTAGCCGTTGCCGTGGCAAGAACCGCTGTTTTGTAGTCGTTTTTCTTAATGCCGTCCACACTGGGGTCGATAAACACTGCCATAGGAGCGTTTGACGGATAGCTTCCGTCCTTGATCATCTCAAGGGTAAAGAGCGCTGTATCGTCGTCCGTGGGCATGTTTTGTAACTCCGCATTAAAGCTGTACTCCCTAAAGTGTTTCGTATTTCTTTATAAGTATTCTGATGGAAACCGTCCCTCCCACAGCGAGATTTCGTTTCTAGTGACTGAAAAAGTGCCGAAAGTCTTTATTTTTCTTACGGTGTTCTTCGCGTCCTGAAATCCCGCAGCCGGTAGCCTTCGACTCCATAGCTTCCAGCACGGAGCTCATCGACTTGCGGAACTCGTTTTTGGTTGTCCGTTTTGCCATGGCTACCTCGCGACGCTCTGCATGAACGACGTCACCGCTTCTTTGAAGATGTCTTTAACGTCCTTGTGGTGTTTGCTGACGTATGAGCCGAACTTTTCCATCACCCGCACCGTCTCGCCGTAAGTGTCCGTACCGTCTTCGTATTTCTTCCGGATCGTCATGAGAGCATCGAGTTCGCTGTAGAGATCCTCTGTAGGTGCATTCTCCCTGCCTGCGTCGTCGATCCCTCTCATCACGACCCGGATCTATTCCTCGATCCATGACGTCACTGATGCATAGGCTCCGTCTTGATATTTCCACTCGATGCCTAATGCTTTGCTTTTTGTGCGACAAACCGATACCGCCGCTTCCGAG
>NZ_FOKY01000023.1 GCF_900112165.1 Brevinema andersonii | reverse complement strand
TGGATAAATATTTTGAAAGAATCAACCACATAATCGATCATTTCAGGAGTGATGCCGTGATAAAGACCTATCCAAAAGGTATTATTCATCACAACATCTGTATTTGCCAAATTACCAACAACTCTATATTGTACATTTTTCATATAGGGTTGTTTTGTCAGATTTCCAGCAAATAATAAGCGTGTTCCTATTTTCTTTTCATTCAAATATTGAGTAATTTCATTACGGGTAAAAGGAGCTGTTTTTTTAACGGTTAATAAAAATCCGAACAGAGAAGGATCACTTTTAGGTGTAAGTTCTGGCAAAATAAAATATTCTTGAAATTGAGACATTTTTTCCATGAGCAATTTATAATTACGCCGTCTTATCGCTATAAATTCTGGCAATTTTTCTATTTGAGCATCAGCAACAGCTGCCTGCATATCAGTAATCTTCAGATTATATCCAAGATGAGAATAAACGTATTTGTGGTCATAGCCTTGCGGAAGCCCACCAAACTGCATATTAAACCGCTTATGGCAAGTATCATCGCATCCAGGGGAACACCAACAATCCCTGCCCCAATCGCGAATGCTTTCCATTGCTTTTTTCAGCATAGGATCGTCCGTCAGAACGGCTCCACCTTCTCCCATCGTAATATGATGAGCCGGATAAAAACTTAATGTAGACACATGGCCAAAAGTCCCTAATTTTTTACCGCCATATGTGCCCCCAAGAGAATCACAACAATCTTCAACGACCCATAAATTATGTTTATTCGCAAATTCCATGACAGCATCAAGATCAAACGGATTCCCTAATGTGTGTGCTAACATAATGGCTCTTGTTTTAGAACTCAGAGATTTTTCCAGCATAGAAATATCAATGTTATAAGTAGGAAGAGTAATGTCAAGAAATACCGGTATGAGCCTGTTTTGTAAAATAGGATTCACAGTAGTCGGAAACCCCGCCGCAACAGTAATAACTTCACTGCCTGGAAGTATTTGTTTTTCCTTCATCAGAGGAGATGTCATAGCAGATAATGCTAATAAATTTGCTGAGGATCCTGAGTTACATGTAAGAGCATATTTTACACCAACAAATTCACGAAGCTTTTTTTCAAAACTAGCGTTAAAACGATAGGTAGTAAGATGAAAATCCAAGGCACTTTCCACTAAATTGCATACTTCATGGTAATCAAAAACTTTACCACTGATAGGAATATTTGTTTTTCTTGGCATAAAAGACTCAGAAGAAAATTTTTCCTTTGCATATTCTTTCGTTAATGCAATTATTTGTTCTTTCAATTTATTTTCCATTATTTTCTCCTAATTTCTACTAGCACATTAACAAAACCCATTATGATGCTATTAAATAATATTTTAAGATTATAATACAAAATAAAAATAGACAGCAAAGATGTCATCATTTTATGCGAAAAAAGAGGTAGAATTCTAATTAGAGAGAGAGAGAGAGAGAGAGAGAGAGAGAGAGAGAGAGCATGACATTACCTCACTATAATCATATAGACGATTGTAGCATAATAATTATAAAATGTCAATTAAAAAAAATTTTTTTATTATTGACTACATAGTATACTAAAAATATAAATATAACCCTTATATCATATAATTTAAAAAGTTTTTCCTTCAAAAATTTTAATATCATCCAATCCATCAGATACAGCTTGGATAATTTTCACTAATGCATCAGTAATATTCTCTTGACTCATTGAAGGTTAATGAGGCTTGTCAAGAACTTGTTCCGGAAGATATGCCACATGAATAAAACTACCAGCTTTTGCAATAGAATATTTATCAATATAATATAAAAGCCCATAAAGTAAATGATTGCATACAAAAGTGCCTACCGTATTTGAAATAGAACATGATATGCCAGCAAAACGAACAAATTGAATCATTTTTTATAGGCAACTTAACAAAATAAGCATTCTCACCATCATCGAATATAGAAGTATCAACAGGTTAGTTGTCTTTATTATCTTTAATACGAGTATCATCAATATTAATCCCAATCCTTTCGATAGTAACATCAGGACACCTACCTGCTTGCCCCACACAGAGTATAAAATCAGGAAGAAATTGTTTTGCTACTTCCACCATTACATTAATAGATTCATAAAAAACGGTAGGAACTTGTACCTTTTTGACTTCTGCATTAGCAATGTAATCAGGTAAAGTTTTTACTGCTTCCCATGCAGGATTAATAGTAGCTTTATTAAAATGATCAAATCCCGTTACTAATATTTTCATTTATTTCTCCTTAAAACGCTAAGAAATACATTAATGCTATATGAATCAAAAGCAATGCCGTACTAAGAGACAATTGGTATTTAATAATACTATACTTATCTTCAATTTGCATAATAGCTGCGGCAAAATATTAAAGTTAGCAGCCATAGGAGTCATTAAAGTACCACAATAACCAGCGGTCAGACTCAATGCCGATACAACTACAGGATTGCTCTCAATTTCGATCACAAAAGATACTCCAATACCTGCTGTAATTACAGCGAAAGCCACAAAAGCATTTCTCATAATAACAGTAAATAACGCTATAGAAATACAATACAGAGCCGAACCAATCAAAGGATCGCCCGGACCCACTAATTTAGACATTAATTGAGAAATAATTGTTCCTATACCAGCAGCAGCAAATAAAGCACCTAATGATCCCAGCAATTGCGATAATACAATCATAACTCCCATATTTTGTAATAAACGGGGCCCATCTAAAGACAATGCTTTAATAGGAAATTCCTTAACCCCAAAAAGACAAAATAAACAGAGCTGCTAATGCAAATATTCCAATACTTACTAAACTATTAAAAACATTCAACGAAGATAGAAAAATGGCAATTATCCCTAATCCTAAAGTAGGAATCCAAATTTTATAATCTAATTGTTGACTTTTCTCTTGTTTAAATTTTTCAGAAGAATCTGTAATTATAGTTGGAACTATTTGTTTGAATAGAGATAATATTCCCATTATAACAAATTCCCAAATCAATGATATAAGAAGGAACAATGGATCCAAAAATAATCCAGAAAAAAGCAGAACTAAAATGTTGAGGCTTATTATTAAAAGAATACATTCCCGTAATGATAGCAATTATTCCACTAACAGTATATATTAATTGCATCATCTTATTCTCCTAACTTTCGAACAGCAAATCTCATTTGAATTAGAGAAATAAAGCAGGATAAACTACTAATGAAATATTGCTATTTTTCAGTATACAACCTAATTCCCGCAATGTACCAACAATTAACAAAACACCAGCATGAGCAACAAAAATATCTCGACCAAAAAAAATTTCCGTAATTTTCCAGTGCATAGGCTATAGTTTTTAATTTATCCTTTTCCTTTTAAAGAAAGGATGAATCTTTCGGAGCTTGAGTGCTTTCAACCATAGGATACAACAGAGGACGAATAAACTCAATATGTCCACTTAAACGCACTCCTAGCGCCTCCAATCCCAACCTCATAATCAAAAAAATACTAAATATTTTAGTTACTGTAGCATTCTTAAGATTTAAAATAATATTGGCAGCAGTATTTCGAAGTCCATAACGCTCCAACATCCCCATCACAGGTAGTGTAATCAAAAAAATAGACATGCAACACGTATCTAAAAAAGCCTGCACCAACAAAGATAAAATTTCTATCAAATCCGTACCTGATACTAAACCAGAGATAAATCCTGCAATAATAATGACCGCTATTGTATCTAATTTAAGAATAAATCCTAAAATAATAATCGAAATTCCAATCAACCGGAACATATGCTCTCCCCTCAATTTAATTATTATAAAACAAAAGAAATTTTTAAACAAATTTTTTTTATTAAAAATAAGATAAAATAGAATTAATAGAAAATTATAATCTTGGAATGTTGTCTTAAATAAATTCTTACTTAAGACAATATATCTTTACCAAAAAAGATCAAGAACTTTATTAATGAATTTGTTGACCATCAATTATATGTTGAATTTCTTTCAAAAGCACTTTTTTTTGTTTTTTATCATTTTCAAATGCAACTAAACCTAAATAAGAAGTAGCAGGAGATATACTATAATCAATAAATTGAAATAAAAATTTATTAGTATCTTGATCAACTATATTAGTATTATAAACAAATAAAGAATAGGCATTAGAATTCACTGGTATTACAATATCCATAGTATTAGTAAAATCAACATCTGTTAATTCTTCTATTAAATTAGTATTACCATTAAATACTGCACTATAATACTGAGACAAAATTTTATGTCGCGTTTCTAAAGAATTGAAAATTTTTTGATTTTTCATATGCCGAACAAGCCAAAAGGATCCTATAACTATAAGTAATAAAATAATAATTGCACTCGTAATTCCTATTATTTTATTTTTCTTTTGTTTTTTTTCTACTTCTTGCATTGCTGGGGGCTGGTAATTTTCCATAATAAACACTCCTTACGGCTTTATATGATATTATAATCAATTTCCACAAAAATTTCAAGCTAAATAGTTAAATAATCTACTCTTAAAATAAATCATTATCAGAAGAGACTGATAAAAGTCCAAAATCTATATTTTCCGGTGCAGGCAATTCATTGAGATTTTGTAAACGGAAAACCTCTAAAAATCGCTTCGTTGTACCATACATCGGTTCCCCAAGTATTTTATCATTTTCAACAATATCAATTAATTTATGCCCTAATAAAGTATTTAACGCACGAGAACTATTCACACCTCGTATTTTATCAATTTGCTCTTTTGAAATAGGTTGCCGATATGCAATAATAGCTAATATCTCCATGGATGTTTGAGATAATTTATTTTCTTCCTTAGAACCAAAAAGTTCTCTCATTTCATCTTTAAAAATAGGATTAGTCATTAATTGATAACCACCCGCAACAGCAATAATCGTAAAACCAGAACTTCTTTCTACAAAATCAGTATTCACTTCATGAATCAGTTTTTCTAGTTCTTGAATAGTGATACTAAGCCATAAAACTAATTTATTTGTATCTACAGGCTTTCCATGTACAAACAATATGGCTTCTAATAGTCCTTTTATTTGATCTCGGGAATAAGTTTTATTTAAAAAAAGCATATAACATATTCCTTTTTACTTTTTTATAATACTAAAGTCATTAAAATTTTCTTTTTGAAAAACAGAGATTTTTTGTCGATAAACAAGATCAGCAACACCTAAAAAGGCAGCAATTTTATTAGGTTTATCTTCTTCATCTAACACCATAAGACTAAATTTTAAATTTTTAGCATGAGAAAGCATTAATAAAATCTTCTGCACTTTTTGTTCAACTGTTACTTGCCGACGCTTAACTGGAATAGCTTTCTTTACAAAAGCCCCGCGGTACTTTGCAATTATAACTAATAAATCACCCAGCATTAGTTCTGATATTTCTTTTTTTTCTGTTTCACCTAAAATAGGAAAAAAATATCCACGTGTAAAATACATTGATCCCTTATCGAGATATTCTTCCATTTTCTTAGCTAACAAACGATAAAATCGATATTCACGCAAACGATTTAATAGCTCATATTCATCGATTTCTTCTTCTAAATTTTCGTTCAGAACAGGCATTAATTTTTTGGTTTTGCTGTAAATAAGTGTCGCTGCAACAACGAAAAATTCAGAAGCTAAATCAATATCAAATTCTTGCATTGCTTTAATATACGCCAAATATTGTTCTGTGACTTGAGCTAATTCAATCTCCGTAATGTTGATTTTTGAAGTACCAATCAATTCATCCAGCAATTCTAAAGGTCCTTCAAAATTTTTCAAATAAATATAATTCTGATTGATAGGAGACCTCATTACATAACACCTGTTTATGGATAATAAACTGATTTAATTTGTTGTTGTATCTGCTTCGCTAATAGTTTTTCATCTATATTTTTTGCCTGTTCATAACTAATAGGAGGATGAACAATAATTTTTAATTTACTGGTAGGATTTAACAAAAAACGATTCCGAGGAGCAAATTTATAGAAACCGCACAATGTTATCGGAAGAATATCCATCTGATAATTTTTCATAATCTTAGTAAATCCTCTTTTAAAAGGATTTAATTCACCCGTAATACTGCGTGTACCTTCAGGAAAAATAACTATATTTGGATCCATACTTTGTCTTAATACTTCAATATGTTTTAAAATGCGTTTTTGTGATTCGCGAGCATTAGATCGCGGTATAGGAATCCCCATCCCTAATAAAAACAAAATATTCATAACAGGCATTTTTAATAATGCATCTTTAATCACCCAAGATATTGGACTTTCTATGATAGACAAAATAGCTGGTATATCATAACTAGATCCGTGATTGCTAACAATAAGATAACGTTTTTGCGGATTAATATATTGTTCTCCGACCACTTCAAACTTTTGAAAGATACAAGCAAAAGCTGCTTTACCCCAATTATGATTAAACCACCCTACAAATTTATAATTCTTCAACAAAATAGCAATTATCACAATAGGAGCTCCTATTAGATAGGTGTACAAAGGAAAAAAAATATTATATACTAGTGTTTGAAACAATGCTTTTGCTTTCATTACATTTTCCTTATAAAAAGACACTCATTATTTTATACCAAAGTAATTGACAGCATTATTATAACAAATATCTTTTATAATTGTGCCTAAATAATTTAAATCATTAGGAGCTTCTCCTTGCTCTACCCATGTGCCAATAAGGTTACAGAGAATCCTGCGGAAATATTCATGCCTTGGAAACGATAAAAAACTACGGGAATCAGTTAACATACCAACAAATCTAGGTAAAAGACCTAAAGCAGCTAATGTATTCATTTGACAGTACATACCATTTTTTTGATCATTAAACCACCATCCTGAACCAAATTGTATTTTTGCAATTTCTCCACCTTGAAAATTACCGATCATAGCTGCTATCATTTCATTGTCTCTGGGATTCAAACAATATAATATAGTTTTAGGTAAAGAACCATCATTATTAAGAGTATCCAAATAAGCAGACAATTCAGGAGCATAATTTTTATCGTTAATCGAATCAAATCCTGAATCCGGACCCAATTTTCGGAGCATTAAAGAATTATTATTCCTAAGCGCTCCAATATGAAGCTGCATAACCCAATTAAGCTTTGAATATTGTTGCCCTAAGAAAGTTAAAATCCAACTTTTATAATGTAAAATTTCATTTTCATCAAGCATATTACCGGATAATGCTTTCTCAAAAGTTCCTACCGCTACATTATAATCGAAATTTTTAATAAACACAAATTCATCTAACCCATGATCCGCAATAGAACAACCCCTATCTTGAAAATATAATATCCTTTGAGTTATTACTTCAATCAAGTCTTGTAAATTACGGATTTCGATATTTACAGTTTTCCCCAAAGCCTCAATATACTGAGAAAATGCCTCTCCTTCAATTTTAATAATTTTATCAGGACGCCAAGATGGTTTGACATGACATTCAAAATTTATATCCTGTAGCTGTTTATGATATTCCAAGCTATCAATAGGATCATCGGTTGTCCCTACAAATTCTACCTGGAATTTTTTTATCAAATTTTGAGTAGAAAAACTATCATCAGCAATCATCTCATTAGTTTGATCATATATTTTGTCAGCTGAATGAGAATTGAATAACTCATCAACATTAAAATACCGAAGCAATTCTAAATGAGTCCAATGATATAAAGGATTTCCTAAAGTTTGTGGTACAACCGATGCCCAAGCATGAAACACTTCTTTATCAAATTCTGATTTTCCTCTGGATCCTGTAATTAAGTTTTCATTTATCCCTGCGGTACGCATAGCACGCCATTTATAATGATCTCCTTCTAGCCACAATTCTGTGATCGAACGATAATGCCGATCTTGAGCAATTTCCAAAGGCGAAAGATGAGAATGATAATCCACAATAGGCATATCTTCTGCAAAATCATGATATAATGTGCCAGCAATATCAGAATGAAGAAGAAAACTATCTGTAATAAAAGTTTTCATTGTTTCCTCTAATCAGTTAAAGTATCCCAAATACCCTGTAAATAAACAGCACCCAGTGCACGATCATACAAACCATATCCAGCCAAACCCTTCTCATCCCAGATCATACGGCCGTGATCTGGTCTGATGGGACCGTCAAATCCAGCTTCCTTATAGGCTTTTAAAATTTTAACAAAATTCACATCCCCATAATCTTTTGAATGCGCAACTTCAGAAAAATCTTTATTTCCGTCAATCCGCACATTTCTCGCATGAGCAAAATGAATGCGTTTTTTGCCAGCAAATGTCTTTACCATATCTACACAGTCGTTTTCAGGGGATACCCCTAGCGAACCTGTACAAAAACACAGTCCGTTTGCTGGAGCATCAACAATAGAGAGTACTCTTTCTAAAGCTTTTTTGTCAGTTATAATACGCGGAAGACCAAAAATAGACCATGGAGGATCATCCGGATGAATAGCCATTTTTAAATTTAATTCTTCAGCAACAGGAATAATAGCTTTTAAAAAGTATCCTAAATTATCCCACAATTTTTCTTCATCTACTTCCTTATAAGCCTCCAACAAAGCAGTCAATTCTTCTCGCGAATATTTAACCCAAGCCGGCAGTGTTAAATCAGGAGATGTAGGATTCATATTAAGAATATCTTCATGCTTATATGTTAAAGCATTAGAACCATCAGGAAACGGAGTATCCAAAGACGTACGCGTCCAATCAAAAACAGGCATGAAATTATAAGTAATCACTTCTAAACCTGCTTTCGCCAGATTATGAAGTGTAGCAATGTAATTTTCAATATATTGATCGCGTGAGACTTTCCCTAATTTAATATCTTCATGCACAGGCACGCTTTCGATAACTTTGAAATTTAAATTGTAAGATTCTATTTCTTTTTTCAAATCAGCAATTTTTTGATATTCCCAAACATTACCCGTAGGCTCATCATACAAAGAACAAACAATTCCTTTCATAGAAGGAATCTGACGTATAAAATTCAAACTGATAGGATCATTTTTTCCATACCAACGGAATGTCATATACATATTCTTCTCCTAAACTCCGGAATAAGCAGAAAATGCCCCGTCAATCGGCATATTGACACCGCTGACAAAACCACTCGCTTCATCGCTCGCCAAGTATAAAATTGCGCCAATAAGGTCTTGAGGAACCCCAAACCGAGCCATTGGTGTCCCATTAATAATTTTCTGCGCTCTAGCAGATAAGGATCCATCTTGAGTATGCAGCAAATTATAATTTTGAGCCGTCTCAAAAAAACCAGGTGCAATAGCATTCACACGAATCCCAACAGGCGCCAAATAAGTAGCAAGCCATTGAGTAAAATTACTGACTGCCGCTTTTCCGGCACTGTACATGGGAATTTTTGTTAAAGGAGTAAAAGCATTCATTGAAGAAATATTAATAATATTACCTTTTTGCGCTTGCACCATTGGTTCAGCAAAAACTTGACAAGGCAAAACCGTACCAAATAGATTTAAATTCATCACCCATGACATATCTTGAAATTTCAAATCAAAAAAAGATATATCTTCAGGAGTTTTATGAGTAAGAAATTCAGGAGTAAAGTTTTCCATTGTAGTTGTAGCACGGGGAGAGTTACCACCGGCACCGTTAACCAAAATATCAATTTTACCCCATGCATCTAAAATTTGTTTCCGAGCAGTAGTAATTTCTTCTGGCTCCAAGACATCAAACCCAACTGCTAACGCATTCCCACCTAAGGCTTTAATTTCATCAGCAACCTGCTGGGCAGCCGCTAATGCCTTATCAGCAACGGCCACTTTTGCACCACACAATGCTAAGGCTTTCGCCATATCGCTGCATAAAATGCCGCCAGCTCCCGTAATAACAACTACTTGATCGTGCAAATCCACTCTAAATGGCAAGTTCATGATCTTTGCTCCTTTATTTTAAATTTAATTTTTTTAACGTTGCACACGTCCTGAACCGTCTCCATCCATCAATGCCAAAACTTCTTTTTTGGAGACAAGATTCCAGTCACCTTCAATACTATGTTTAAGGCAGGATGCTGCAACTGCAAATTCCAATGACTTTTGCGGATCGTCAAAAAAGTGTAAACCACTTAATAAGGCAGCAGCAAACGAGTCACCCCCGCCGACTCTATCCACAATATTGGTAATCATGTATTTTTTAGAGATATAGAGTGTTTCATTTTGATAAAGAACAGCACTCCAATTATTATGATTAGCATTAATACTTTCACGTAAAGTTGTTGCAACAGCTTTTACGTTAGGATATTGGCGCAATACATCCTGAAGCAGTGGTTTGTAATTTTGAGGTTCCAAGTGTCCTTTTGTTACATCAGCCGCAAGCTCCATACCTAAAGACAACTGAATATCTTCTTCATTAGCAATTAAAAGATCAACATTTTTAACGATATTTGGCATAATATCCGATGCTTTTTTCCCATAAGCCCACAGTTTTTTTCTATAATTCAAGTCACAGGATACTTTTACATTTCGTTTTTTTGCTTCCAAAACCACAGATAAAGTTAAGTCAGCAGCATCTTGACTAAGCGCCGGAGTAATACCTGAAATATGTAACCATTCAGCATTCTGAAATGCTTTATCAAAATCAAAGTCAGCAGGTTTAGCATGAGAAATAACAGAGTCATCCCTATCATAAATTACAGTGGAACCCCGCTGATTAGCTCCTTTTTCAAGGAAATAAACCCCTAAACGACCTTCTCCCCAATAAATACATGAAGTATCAACGTTTTGCCCGCGTAGTAACTCTGCCGCTTTTTCTCCCAAAGCATTTTTTGGAAATGCAGATAAAAAGCGCGAAGGCAACCCAAACCGAGCACAGGAAACACAAACATTTGCTTCCCCTCCTCCAAAAGTAGCAATTAATTCAGGGCTTTGAAACAATCTTTCATAATTAGGAGCAGATAGCCGAAGCATCAACTCTCCAAAACCTACAATATAAGACATTATGAGATCTCCTTTAATAATTCATGAGCTTCTTTAAATCGTCTGTAAATTTTCTTCCAGTCTTTTTTCTCGAGCAGAGACGCAGGACAGAGCCAAGATCCGCCACAAGAAAATACATTTGGTTGACTCAAATATTCTTTAACATTTTCTAATTTTACACCGCCAAGAGGCATAAATTTCACATTCGTATGACTATATACAGGAGCTACAGCTTGCAGCCAAGACACACCTCCAAAAACAGATGCCGGGAAAAATTTCAAAAATTTATGTCCGAAAGCAAGACATTGCTCGATCTCTGCAGGAGTAGTAACACCAGGAATATAGGAATACTTTTTCTTAGCACAATGTTCTAAAAGAATCGGCTGAAATCCAGGACTAATAATAATCTCTGTACCTAAATCAGCTATTTTATCAGCCTGCTGAGGACTTAAAACAGTTGCAGCAGCTCTCGGCAGTTGAGGATATTCCTTTGCTAAAATAGTTAACGCTTCATAAGCAAATTCCGTCCTCATTGTTAATTCCAATGCAGGAAGAAATTCTAACGCATACTCAGCAATATGACATAATTCTTCCTTGGTATTGACAACCGCCACAGGAATAATAGGGACTGATATATATTGATCTAACATAAATTCTCCTCTTCACTAAATTAAACCTGCAAATCTAGGCAAAAACAAAGACAATTCAGGTATAAAAGTAACCAAAAACAAAATCGCTATCGTTACAAGAAAAATAGGTATTAATTTTGGAAATACTTCTTCGATACTAATTTCACCTATACTGCATCCGATAAACAACGCACTGCCTACAGGCGGAGTACAAATACCAATACATAAATTAAAAGTCATAATAATCCCAAAATGCACAGGATGAATACCTAGGGCTTGAGAGATAGGGAAAAAAATAGGCGTAAAAATCAATATAGCTGGTGTCATATCCATAAATGCACCAACGATTAGCAAAATAATATTAATCAGAAAAATAATTACTAAAGGATTATTGGAGATTGACAGCATTCCTTGCGCAACAATTTGGGGTATTCGGGAATAAGACAACACCCATGACATAATAGACGATGCTGCTACCAAAAACAATACTATCCCTGACATTGTGATGGTTTCGGTAATAATCTGTTGTAATTTTTTCCATGTTAATGTCTTATACAGCATTGATAAAATCAAGCTATAAAGCGCTGCTATTCCGGAACCTTCTGTAGCAGTAAAAAATCCTCCAACAATACCTCCGATTACAATTGCAATCATCAACAAACTAGGTAACGCATCAACAATAATTTTTATTTTTTCTGATGACGTTATTTTATTCTGAATCGGATATTTATGCTTTATCGAATAGAAAAGTGCCACACTCATCACGCCCAAACCCATGAGGATTCCAGGAATATAACCTGCTAAAAACAAAGCAGCAATTGATGTTCCTCCGCTGACTAAAGAATAAACAATAAAAGTATTACTTGGTGGAATTAACAACCCTGTAGGACATGATGCTATATTCACCGCAGTTGCAAGTGGAATATTATAATTTTCTTTTTTCTGAAGGGGAGCAATAATTTTACCAACAGCTACTTCCGCAGCTATAGCCGAACCAGACAGTGCACCAAATAGCATATTTGATAACACATTAATCTGAAATAAAGGCCCTGGCATATTACCAATAAATAATTTCGCAAAATTAATCAAGCGTACAGCCAAACCGCCTGTATTCATGATTGACCCAGAAAAAATAAACAATGGAATTGCCAGCAAAGAAAAGGAATTTAAAGAATTAGCAACTGCCTGAGCTGCTGTTAAGACAGCCATATCGAAAGGCAGGAAAAACAACATAACGCTTAATGATGATAGGGCTATTGCGATAGAAATAGGCATTCCAATAATCAACAACCCAAAGAATATTAAAATTAACGTTAAAGCTTCTATACTCATTACTTAATCCTTGATTCAATACACAAATAATAAATTTGATAGAAAATAATCAGCATTCCGCTCAACGGCAACACTGAATAAACAATATTCACAGGAATCCGAAGCACAGACGACAACTGATCCCTAGCCACTGACATAATTTTGATACCTCCATACACAAGTACTGTAGATGCAAATATAATAATGAGTAAAATAATAAAAATAGAACAAATTTTTCTGAGATTCAAATTCATTTTATTAATCAAAAGTGCCAATGATAAATGAGCTTTCATCCCAAAGCCGTAAGCTGCACCTAAAAGGCCCACCCATATAAGCAGAAAACGTACTAATTCTTCTGTAAAAGTCGAAGGAAACTGCAGAGCATATCGTGAAAAAACTTGCCAACATACACATGCCAATAAAGATAACAAAATAAAAGACAAGAATTTCACTAATACGATATCCAAAACATCTTTTAGCATATTTAACATCTTCATTCAAGCCTCTATTTTTCTAACGTCCGAATATGATTAATAAGTTTTTGAAGGACAGGAGATTTTTTTGCAAATGCATCATGCATTGGGATGACAATTCTACGGAAAGGAGTTGTATCTGGGGTAGCAATAGCAACATTATACTTATTCACAGCATCATCAAAAGCAGCTTTTTCAGCAATTTTCCAGGTTTCTTCAAACTGTGCAGATGTTTCATTGGCTGCATCACGGAACATTTGTTTTTCCTCTTCGGAAAGCTTATTCCAAAATGCTGAACTCATTGTTAAATAATCTGCTAATCTAAGATGTTCACTTTCGGAAAAATATTTGGCTACTTCGGCATGGCCAGCCTGCACAAAAGAAGGCATATTATTTTCTGCACCATCGACCACTCCTTGCTGTAACGAAGTATATACTTCACCAAAATTCATAGTAACTGGAGTACCTCCGAGCATTTTTATCATCTCAATAGATGTAGGTGAATCTTGTACTCTAATTTTAACTCCTCTCAAGTCTTCCGGAGTATTGATAGGTTTGTTTTTAGTATAGAAACCGCGAGCACCACTTTGCAGATACATAAGAGTAATAAATCCTTTATCTCCGGTCGATTCGAAATATTTCTTAACTTCATCACTGTTCATGACCTCAACAAAATGATCATTGTCTTTAAAAATATATGGTAAATTAAACACAGCAAAACCATCGTCAAACGCCTCTAATGCAGCACCGTTGATATGAGCAAGCTGTATAACTCCGGACTTTGCTAGTTCCACACTAGCTCGAGAATCGCCAAGCTGAGCATCGGGATAAATTTCTACTTTAAAAGCACCTTTTGATTTTTCTTCGACACGCTTTGCAAAATCTCGATACGCAACATCAACTGGATAACCCATAGCATGATTATGCGATAATTTGAGAATTTGTTCCCCAGAACCACTTTTATTAGTTTCTTTTGCCCCACATGAAATTAGCGCAGGTAACAATAATAATAGTAGTACCATTTTTTTCATAATTTTCTCCTTCCTACTTTTCATGATTTTTCATCTGAAAACTATTTATATTATGCAAAAATATGCAAAAAATTTCTCAAATTTTTAAGACTACATGTTTTTCTAATCCTCGCCTGCCTTAAATTGGAGGCTTCAAAAAAATATATAGCGACGTATTATATCATATTTTAATGCATAATTCAAGTTTTAACAAAAATAAATCCGCTACTTGACACAAATCGCTTAAGTATTCTATAATCAAGAAAAATTATTTTAAGAGGCGTATATGAAACCAATACTGTTCACATCAGAATATGTTTCTCCCGGACATCCTGACAAAATTGCTGATCAAATATCAGATGCGGTTTTAGATGCATGCTTGGCACAAGATAAAAATGCTCGTGTTGCTTGCGAAACATTTTGTACAACAGGACAAGTTGTTGTGGGTGGTGAGATTACAACTAACGCTTATGTTGATATCCAATCTTTAGTACGCAATAAAATCGAAGAAATTGGCTATACTCAAGATATGGGTTTTGATAAAAACTGCGGAATTTTTAATGCGATACACTCTCAATCACCAGATATTGCTATGGGTGTAGATACTGGAGGTGCCGGCGATCAAGGCATTATGTTTGGAGGAGCCGTTCGAGAAACACCAGAATTCATGCCTTTAGCACTTGTTCTTGCACGTGAAATTATTTTTACTCTCACCCAATTGACACGCTCGAAACAGTTGTCATGGGCAAGGCCAGATGCTAAATCACAAATTACTTTGTCTTACGACGAAAACGGCAAAATAATTAACGTTGATACTGTTGTTGTTTCGGTACAGCATTCTCCAGAAGTTTCACAAGAGAAAATTCAACAAGATCTCAAAGAATTCGTTATCAAGCCCGTGCTTCAAAAATATAATTTAAATATAGACGATGTAAAGAAATTTCATATCAATCCGACAGGACGTTTTGTCATCGGCGGTCCTCATGGAGATACAGGCTTAACTGGCAGAAAAATTATTGTTGACACTTATGGTGGTTATTTTCGACATGGTGGCGGAGCATTTTCGGGTAAAGATCCTTCTAAAGTTGACCGCTCAGCAGCTTACGCTGCCCGTTGGGTAGCAAAAAATATAGTTGCAGCTGGTTTAGCAGACAAATGTGAAGTGCAAATTTCATACGCTATCGGTGTACCCCACCCTACTTCTATAAAGATAGATACTTTTAATACCAGCAACATTGATGAGCGTATTCTAGCACAAGCAGTTTTAAAGACATTCGACTTAAGCCCTCAAGGTATAGAAAAAGCCTTGGAGTTAAGAGAAGGGACATTTAAATATCAGGATTTAGCAGCATTTGGTCATATCGGTCGAACTGATATCGATTTACCATGGGAAAGAATCAATAAAATTAACAAGCTAAAAGAAAATTTATCCATTTGAAAAAAATCAGTGATTCCTACTTCAGCAAAAAAGTAGGAATCACTATTTAGGAAACCATAAAGCTATTAACTAATAGAATCAAAAAAATCTATTTAGTGAACTGTAGTATATAAAAGATATCATCTTGCCATATATACATATGGCATTAGGCAGTTCATGGGTGACAAGAAGATTTAATCTTAATAAAGTAAGCCATATTAATAAGCCAAAATCTCTTTAAGTCCCCCATTTTTCATTTTCTAATAATTCCATATACTTATTTCGAAAATATCATATTTGTTTCAAAGTGCTATTAGGTTTCATCTATTTTGAGAATACTCACCTTTCAGATTTTTCAGCATTAATAAGCTTAACAATTACTAAAGCCTAGTTTAAACAGTTAATATCATAAAATACAACTATTTTTAGTACTTTTAAGATAAATAATTGCCATAGTTTTTGAAAGTATGAGTTTGTCATTTCAACAACTCGAAATATTTAATAAAAGCTTTCTAACTAGAATTAAGTTAATAGCTTTGAAAGTCTGTGTTTTCAAAGTTTTTTATTCAGTGTGTTTCTTTCCCAAAAAACACCATCAGAATAACCTTGAATATTTCGATTGTTTTCTGCCCGAGCTAATCGTTTTTCTGACCAAATACAATATTCTTCGTTCATTTCAATTCCAACATATTTTCTGTTTAGCTTTTTAGCAACTACAGATGTTGTTCCCGATCCTAAAAACGGATCCAGTACTAAACCGTATTCAGGGCAACTTGCTAAAATGATCTTCGCTATTAACTTTTCAGGTTTTTGCGTTGGATGGTCAGTATTTTCAGGCATAGACCAATAAGGAATAGAAATATCATCCCAAAAATTACTAGGATAGGTCAGCCGGAAATTACCATCACTAGTTTCTTGCCAGTCTTTTGGTTTTCCACCTTCTTTATAGGGAGCAATGACTTTTCTTTTCTGTTTTACCGCATCAACATCAAAAAAATAATCATTAGATTTGGTCCCAAACCATATATCTTCCATAGAATTTTTCCAGTTTGATTGGGCTCCTCGTCCTTTCTCACGCTGCCATGTGATGCGATTGCGAATAATCAAATACTTTTTCATAACGATATACATAGAAGCAGAACTTTTCCAATCACCGCATAAATACAAAGATCCAGTCGGCTTGAGCAATTTTACAATTTTAGGAAACCAGCTATCCAAGTATGTTATATATGCATCGTCGCTAGTCTTTAAAAATGAAAAATCACGAAAATTTTTATCCAAATTATATGGAGGATCCAAAATAATTAAATCTGCATATTCTTCTGGCAACTGATCAACTATCGCAAATAAATTAGCACAGATAGTTTTATTAACTATATGTTTTAATGGAATTTTTTCAGAAGGATAAACTAAATTTTGTCTGTATAAATCCCTTTCTTGATTGCTAACAGTTAAAGTTTGATTTCTTGGAGATCTAATTTTATTCATTACAGATCCAGAATTATTCGCTGTTTCAAAAAAAATATAATTTTCATTGGATTTTCTTTTTGTTATTTATTTCAAAATATCTTAATTTTGACTATTTTTAGTACATAAATTGTATAAAATTTTACTTAGTCCGTCAAAAATTCTTTATTAAGAGTATTACTAATCTCCTTAATTATTATCCACAAACTCAACAACCACTTGTAACATTTGATTTTTAAATCGGAAAAAAGGTTCATGTGAGGCATCATCAAACAAAATATGTATAGAATTAGGATTAGATACTCCATTATTTAAATGATTAAATCCATCTATTGATGTTGCTTGAGGCACCACAAAATCTAACCCTCCTGTAAACAACAACATAGGACTACTTACTTTATCTAAGCCAAATTCTTTATCGGTACTTAAATTTCTGTTTGCCTCTCCATTAGCTCCTAAAGAATGAAGTATTAAAAGACTTTCCGAGAAAAAATCCAAGCTGTCTAAAACATTATCTGGAATAAAATATTTTGCAACTCCATATTTTACATAGTCACACATTTGACTATTACCATTAACTTCATCGACTTTTGAGGTGTTAGAGAGATGAATATTAAAAGAATCAACACCTATTATAGGATTTTTTTTATAATAACTTAACATGGAATCCCAATAATATCTATCTTTCTCAGGGAGATGGGTCCTTGCAAGATAGCTTTCTATCCATTCGATCATAACTGGGGACATTGTTTTAGTAACCTGCCCAATATTGAAAGCTGGAGCCACAAATATAGAAGCTGGAACCTTATGATTAAATTTCGACAAAAAAGCTCCCCCTACTAATCCACCAAAACTATGCCCCATAACATAAATCTTTTTTTTAGGATACCTTGTTTCTACCGATTGGTATACAGCATACATATCATCGACAAATTGATGCAGATTAATAGAATCCTTAGAAATATGCCCTCTCGAACCTCCAGAACCGCGTTGATCCCAAAATATTACTTTATAATGCCGTGCCAGTTCTTGAAAAAAAGGCATGTGATAATTAACAACCCCCGAAGCCCCTGGACCACCATGCGTAAACAAAATAATTTTATCAGTATCTGGACCGTTTTCGTAGACCGGTAAACGAGCTCCATTCGATAAAACAAAATATGTTTTTCTGTCCTTAGGTGCTGTCGAGCACGAAGTACTTAAAATAGCAACAATTACACATACTTTCTTTAGTAATTTCATAAATACCTTATAATAATTATTATTATTTGAAGTCAAACATATAGCTAAGCCCCAACCCAAAAAGTAAGTTATTGGAAATTTTCAAGTTATAAGGAAACAGCATACGATAACCGACCATAAAATCGAAAACAAAAGGCATTTTATATTTCGAATAAAAGTCATATCCTATCCTTATTGCCGTAGAAAACATTCCATATGGAATCCCAGGATCGCGATGAAATCCTTTATCTATTGAAAAAACATAATCCAAAGCCAATTCTCCCACAACTCCCAAACCTGTTTCTATCGCAAATATAAAGCCTTTATGGGTGATCAATCTATATTGAATTTCTGGCAAAAGGCCAAACAATACAAATGTAGGTTTGTACTGGTAATTAGCATTTACGAAAGTAAACAAAGATGTCTTAAACAGCAAAACATGAATATCTTTCTTAAAAAAAAGGAAGCGTAATAGTTACATCAAACGCAGGAAATGATAAATTCATCACCATGCCGGTAATACCAAATTCAATTTGTTTTAATAATTTATCTTCTGAGACACTGGAAGTTCTCGAAGAACTCATATAGCTCTTTTGAGAAACAGAAATATTTTCTATTTGAGTAGTTTGTCCATAAACAGAAACAACATAAAACATAGGCAACCATATAAAAATATTTTTCATTCTGCATCCTCTTAATTTTCCATTAATATTATCAATAATTAACATTAAATGTCCACTAATATTTTATTTTTCCTATTTATTTTACAAGAATAACAGTAAAAATAGCAAATATATGCTAGAAAAGCAAGATGTTTTTATATTTAAGAATGAGTAGTTTAAGAAAAAATTGACTCCTTTTTAATTTTGATTTATAATAATCATGCAACATCTTAGCTGACAAGATGCTTATCCGGTTTCTGGATTTTTAGTAGACAGCATTTCCGTACCCCTATTATTAGTATAGCAGCCTGCAGAGGCTCGTACGTTTCTGGGCGGTGCGATAATTTTGCCATATAGCCAAGATGTTGCAGCGTGCGGCTCTGCAGGTTTTTCTATCCCAGGCAAGCGCGCTGGCAAATTGGCACTATCTCAGGTTATTTGGGGCAAACTTCTAGAGAACAACGTGCAGTAGTCCTAGATTATTGTAC
>NZ_FOKY01000022.1:18034-20003 GCF_900112165.1 Brevinema andersonii | reverse complement strand
ATTCCTTCCCCGAAGCCGACAACTTCGACAGCATTGATATCATACACAAAGTCTCCAACAAAAACAGAGAGTTTACAGTATTTTTGGATATCGAAGTTTCCTCAGAGAAAGAACTTCAAGACCTCCATAATTTCAAAGGCTCCATAGACCTTCTTCCCGAAGAATACCGCGCTGACCTATCTCAAGAGCCGGCATTCAGAACTTTTACGGTGCCTATTATTGAACATATTTCAAATGGTTCCAGAACGACGGAAAAATCTTTACAGACCCTCATCGACGAGAAAAAAACAGAACTCCAAGACATTCGGAAACAAATCCTTGACGCTCAGGCAGATGAGGAGCATGCGCTCCTTCCCGAACTCCGCAGCAAAAGAGATAATCTTAAAAACGAAATACAAAATCTGAAAGCCAGTTTCAACTAATTGCTTCTTACAACCCATATTCAATAAAAAAGTAAAGACTAGTAAAACAAGCTACAAGAATTTTTAAGTTTTTGTAAATTTTTAAAAACAAATCCAAATAAAGGTATATAGGTATTGATAAAAAATAAGTAAGGCAATATCATGAAATAATGTTTCTTTTATTAGACTAAGATGCCATTTGAAGCGCCCTTGGAGTAGGAAAAAGTTAATTATTATACATAATATACACAAAAAATGACTGTCTTATAATGTTTCTATATATTTTCGAAGAATAGAATTAGATTTTTTGAAATTTTCCAGTTCTTCTGAAGTTAAATTTAATTCTATTACTTTTTCGATACCCTCTTTACCTAAAATTACTGGAACACTTGAAAATATATTTTTTTCTCCATATTCTCCGTTCAAAAAAGTAGAGGCTGCTGATATTCTTTTTTCATCATTCATGATTGCTTTGATAATATTAGCTGCAGCAGAAGCAACACCGTAATATGTTGTATTTTTACGCTCTATAATATCCCAGCCTGCTTTTACTACTTTAAGTCGGATTTCTTCAAGACTTAAAGTAGCATATTTTTCAGGATTTTGCTCCCGAAGCTGTAAATAGGGGACACCACCAACAGTCACAGTACTCCAAACAATAGCTTGCGAGTCCCCATGCTCACCAATTGTAAATCCGTTTATTGAATGTGGATCAACATTCCCGCATATCTCTGATAAAAAGTATTTTAATCGAGACGTATCGAGAGAGGTTCCAGAACCAATAACCCGATGCACCGGAAAGCCGCTTTTTTTGAAAAAATAATAAGAAACAACATCTACCGGATTAGAAACAACTAAAAAAATACCATTGAATCCGCCTTTTAAAACACCATCAATAACTGAATCTGCAATTTTAACACTATGGCCCAAAGAATCCAAGCGTGTTTCTCCTACTTTAGGAGGACCGCCCGCAGAAAAAACAATAATATCAACATCTCTACAATCGGAAAGAGATGCAGGATAAATTTTTGTACGCTGATCTAAAAAAGGAATACTTTGACCTATATCCCAAGCTTCTCCTTCTGCTCTTTTTATATTTGCATCGATCATTAGTACTTCGTCACAAACTCCTTGATTTGCTATAGCGTAGGCACAAGTAGAACCTACTAGACCGGTTCCTATTATTGCTACTTTTCTAGAATTGATACTCATAAGAGCCTCCTTGTGAAAATTATCACTTGTAATAATTTAATATATTAATATTATTTTGTCAAATATCAATATATTAAATTAAAGATTTTTAGTACTTTTCCTGTTATTTGAAAAAGAGTTTCTTTATCAAATAATATATTATAAAATTCTCATTATCGAGTTTTTGACTTAAAATCTTGGAAAGCTTTTTGCTTTATCTTGACAAGATAAAATAAAAAACCTATAATATAAAAACATTATCTCTAAATTCAAAAGTAGAAATAAATAACATGACAACCATAAAAACAAAATTTGACATTTCTAAAAATAGTATAACTATTAAGCACAGCACAGCACAGCACAGCACAGCACAGCAC
>NZ_FOKY01000022.1:0-17999 GCF_900112165.1 Brevinema andersonii | reverse complement strand
AGCACAGCACAGCACAGCACAGCACAGCACAGCACTATGTCATTTTTGGAGCAGGGATTTACGGATGTTATGCAGCTATCCAATTGTCAATCAAATATCCTCATAAAAATATTATTATTTTAGAATATGATAATAATATTTTTTCTCGTGCAAGCTGTGTAAATCAAGCACGTCTTCATAATGGTTACCATTATCCTCGTTCTTTACATACAGCTATAAAATGTAGTGAATATTTTGAGCGTTTTCACAAAGATTTTGAATTTGCTGTTTTAGATAACTATATCAAAATTTACGCTGTTGCAAGACAATTTAGTATGTCTTCTGCAGAAAATTTTGAAAAGTTTTGTAAAGAAGCAAATATTCCATGTACCCCTGTTGATTTGAATCGATTTTTTCACCATCAATATATAGAATCTGCTTATGAAACTTTAGAATATACTGTTGATATGTTTAAATTAAAACACTATTTCAAAGAAAAAATACATGAAGCCCAAAATATTCAATTCATTCCTAATTTTCGATTAAAAGAAGTCTCTCAAACTAATACTCATTGGATCATAAAAGGGGAAGATCATGTATTCCAAACTGATTGGGTATTAAATACAACTTATGGATCACTGAATACCATCATCAAATTATTCGGCTTTGAGCCTTTACCAATGAAATTCGAACTTGCTGAAATGATTCTATGCCATGTTCCTGTACAACTTCAAGGATACGGATTAACAGTTATGGATGGACCATTTTTTTCACTTATGCCTTTTAATTTTGAAGGACAATTTTCACTTTCTGCCGTACGCTACACCCCTCATGAGACCTCTTACACAGATACTCCTACATTTTCGTGTCAACGAAATTCATTAACCTGTTCATCTAAACAAGTAGAAAATTGTAATACCTGTTATGTTCGTCCTGATTCTGCTTGGCCTCATATGTATCAACTAGCAAAAAAATACCTTAAGCATGATATATTGCCAAAATACATTAAGAGTCTTTTTACTATTAAAACACTAATGACAACAAGTGTTCTATCAGATTCCAGGCCTGTAATTATTAAACAATATTCAGAATCACCGACTTTCATTTCTATTTTAGGAGGCAAGATCAATACAATTTATGAAATGGACCAATTTTTATTATGATTCAAAGAAAGGAAACAATTTATGCTTCATTTATTTTATACTATGAATATTCTAACAAAATTAAGCAAGATTTATTTCACCAATTAGAGACGTGGATCGATTCTTACTTCGAGTATTATGAAATTATCCTTATTAATAATACAATATATACTCGATCAGAAATTTTGCAGCATCTAAATCCTAACTTTAAGGATATTTTATTTCTAGATCTTGGAGGTAATCATCTACAAAACCAAGCGTTACGCTCAGGAATTGATTTTTCTAAAGGAGACTCTGTTTTTATTATTGCAGATAGCAATGTTCCAGATTTAATTAACCAACTCAAAAATATGTATGAATATCACAATAAGGGGTATGACATTGTTATCCTAAATACTCCTTATAGTAAATGGAAACACCGTCTATTTTTAAAATTTATTTCAAAACTATCTAAAGATAAAATTTCCCAACACCACGATCTGCTATTTTTAGTTTCCAAACGAGTCGTAAATATATATTCTCTATCGACTAGTAGAATTTTTCCTATTACAACATTATTGCGAAATACTGGCTATTCTATTTTTGAACTTCATTACAGACCTCAAAATAAACGTAGATCTCTTTTATCCAAAGATGAATATACTTTATATATGATAACATTTTCAGATTTTCTTCCCCAATTTGCGTTTACTATTACTATCTTTTGTTTTATTATATCTTTACTGGGCATAATTTATGCTACTATTATGTTCCTGTTCAATAAAAACGTTGTCCAAGGATGGACTACATTATTTTTACTTCTATCTTTTGGATTGTCGGGCATTTTTATGATTTTATCAATACTCGTTCGCTATTTAGGATTATTCTGCAAAGAAATCCAAAATACTCCAATTTATTCTGTAAAACAAATAACAAAATTATAGAGGATTATTATGAAATCTGCACTAATTGGTTACACTGGTTTTGTTGGAGGGAATCTCCTAGAAAAAATGAATTTTACCCATCAATACAATTCAAAAAATATTCAAGAAATTAAGCATAAAGAATTTGATTTTTTGATATGTGCTGGTATCCCAGCAGAAATGTTTATTTCCAATAGTAATCCAGAACAAGATAAAAAAAATATCCAAAATATTCTTGATATATTAGCAACCGTAAAAGTAAAAACAGCAGTATTAATTTCTACTGTCGCTGTTTATTCTCAACCTGTTATAGCTGACGAAAATTCTACATCTTTTGATTTAAATACTCCTTATGGAAAACATCGCCGCATGGCAGAAGAACAATTTATTGAAATGTTTCCTAAGCATCTCATTGTACGCTTGCCGGCACTATTCGGCCGCAAAATTAAAAAAAATTTTCTTTGCGATATTATTAATCCTACCCCAGTGTTTCTTAAAAAAGAAAAACTCATTGAGTTATCAGAACAAGAAAATATTTTAAAAGAATATTATAGTTTCAATGATTCAAAAAATATGTACGAATTCCAAAAAGATCTGGCTATTAATAATAATAAATTACAAGAAATTAATAATATATTTAATAAATTAAATTTTACATCACTTCAATTCACTCATGCAGACAGCAGATTTCAATTTTATAATCTACACAACTTGCATCACGATATTCAAAAAGCATTGGAAAATAATATTTCTATATTAAACATTTGTTCCGAGCCAATCACACCACGTGAAATAATAAAAACACTCTTTGATAAAGAATTTAATTTTACTTCAGCCAGAAAATTCAGCTATGATATCCAATCCCTTTATGCATCTCTTTGGGATAACACAAAATATCTTTATAATAAAGAACAAGTTATTACAGATCTCAAATTATTTTTTATAGAAAATGGAGTTCTGTTATGAAATTGTGTGTTTCTAATTTGGCTTGGAATAATAATGAGCGGATTGCTGTTTATAAACTATTACAACAAAATAATATTAAACATATAGAAATTGCACTCAGTAAATTTAGTACAAAAGCTCTTAATGAAAATATAAAAGCTTATCTTGATTTCAAAGATGAATGGGAATCTTATGGTCTGACTGCTGTTTCAATGCAAAGTTTGCATTTTGGAGTAGAAAATGCATATTTATTTAGGACAGGTAAACAAAGAAATAACTTATTAGAAGCTACTAAAAAAGCAATTTCCATCGCATCATGTTTAGAAATTCAAAACTTAGTTTTTGGTTCTCCTAAACTTAGAATTATTCCCAATAGAGCCGATACATCTAAAGCTGTTAATTTTTTTACAAAACTTAATACATTTGCCCAATCAAAAAATTGTTATCTAAATCTTGAAGCAAACTCTAAACAATATGGAACAAATTTTTTAACAACAACTCAAGAAGCACTTCAGTATCTGAAGGATAATCAATGGTCTAATATCGGAATTAATCTTGATATTGGCACAATTATTTTGGAAAATGAAAATATAGAAGAGATGATCCCTCATTTTCAAAGTGTAAGACACGTCCATCTTAGTATACCTTACTTAAAAACAAATTTTGAAGAATATCGTTCTCAAATCCAATACTACATTTCAGAATTTAAAAAATCTAACCATACAGTTTTTAGTATTCTCTCTCTTGAGATGTATTCGAACGAAACAAATTTAAATATGCTAGAGAAAAATATTTACCTTATACAGGAGTATATACAATGAAACAAATACCTAGTTATGATATTTTTGAATTTTCTCCTAAAAAACACGAATATTGCGTAGGCATTCCTTTACTGAATGAAGGAGAAAAAATTAAAAAAGAACTTCAAACTATGTTAGAACAAAGAATTCATAACATAGCAGATATCATTATTTTTGATGGAAACTCTACGGATGGAAGTACGGAACATAATTTCTTGAAATCAATGAATATCAATACTATACTAATCAAAACAAGTCCTGGAAAGCAAGGAGCTCAATTTAGAATGGGATTTGATTTTATTCTGAAACGCGGGTATAAAGGTATTGTCACAATTGATGGAAATAACAAAGACAATACTGATGCCATTCCTGGCTTTATTAAAAAATTAAAAGAAGGTCAAGATTTCATTCAAGGATCTAGGTTTATTTCTGGAGGAGTTCATAAAAACACTCCTTTGTCTCGGTTTTTGGCTGTTAAATATATCCATGCACCATGGATTAGTGCTATGGGAGGCTTTAAATACACTGATACTACTTCTGCTTATCGAGGAATCTCCAGACGTTTTTTAGAAGACAAAAATTTAGCTATTTTTCGTGATATTTTCGATGGTTACGAGCTTTTGTTTTATATGTCTGTTATGGCTCCTAAACTCGGTTACAAAACATGCGAGATTCCCGTTTCACGTATTTATCTTCCAAAAGGAAAAATACCAACAAAAATTACAATGTCAGGAAACTTCAAAATTATTCATGAATTATGGAAAATACAAACAGGTTTTTATAATATTAAAAGAGGTAAAGTATGAATTATTCTCGAATACGAACTATTACCAATATCTTAATTTTTCTAGGGATTGTGGCTGTATATACTTGGTTTTTGCAGTTTAACACCTATAGGCAGGATGAATTTTGGTGGAGTTTCTTTTATACAGACAATATCTGGGATTTCATTAAAACTACTGATCAAGGGAAATATCTTCCTAGTTGGATTTTGCATTTCATAATTCATGGTACAGCACTCCTGCAAAACATTCATCCAAATGATAATCTCATTCCTAAATTAGGAGTAGGAATAAATTTCGCTACAGTAACATATCTCCTATCTTTATGTGCTACATATCCTTATAGTAAAAAACTATCGCCTCTAATAACTATTTTTTCATTTTTTCTATTATCGATTATCGTAGTCCAATCGCGTCAAACTGTTATATTCTATACACAACATTTTACTTATATTTTCGGATTGCTACCTTTTCTACTGGCAATCTCTCTTTTTGCTCGCTTTTATATTAACAAAACTGTACCTTCTACACTTTTTTTCTATAGTTTAGCAGCATTCATTATTGGTACTATTCACATTAGCATTTTCATTTCATTAGGAATTATATTATTTCTACTCGCTCTCAATATTATTATTTTAGGAATAAAGTGCCAATGGAATATCACTACTATTATTCGGACATTTAAACATCTAGGCAAAACCGTATGGGTACCTTTTACCTTTTATTTTTTAGGTATTATTCTTTTTTTCTCATCTCCTCATTTACAATATGTCGCCAGTAGCAGAACAAAAGAAAATTTTACACGTATTTTAGAATTATTACCCAATTTTATTACAATATATATCAAAACAGTATTTTTCCGACACTATGCTTGGATTTTATGGATATTACTTAGCATATTAACATTAATTATATGCTACTTAATACTTAAGCCTCACCTTTCACATAAAAGAAAAACAATAAATATAGCTATGTCTCTCAATTCAACAGCATGGAGAGTATTAAGTTTAGGAACGGCTATTCTTTTAGCAGTGTTAATATTTAATTTTTCACTTATTGCTCAAGGAGATCAAATGTATGGAGTAAAAGCTTTTTGGGTAGAACACGGTAATATTCGTGTGACTTGTAATTTAATCATTTTAGCTGTAGTTTTACTATATCTAGGTTACATCAACTCTATACTTAACAACCCTGTTTATCTAGTAGTATTAATATTACTAATATCGCCAATGGTTATCCGTGTTATCCCTCAGTACAAACAACTATATCAGTATATGAAATTTTCTAAAATCAATTGGTATCAAACAGAAAAAATATACCGGTTTTATGCTCTGCAACATAAAACCGCTATTTTGCCTGCTAATGTAGAACTATCAAATGATGCTTTTTTTCATGAATACTTATTCCACAGTTCTCCAGAAAGACCCTATGACTGGACAGGATCTGGTTATATTTTAAGAAATTATCCCATGATCTACTACAAAGATTTGGAATACACAAAACGTACATATCCAGACCCTTATTTTGATAAACCATCACCTATGAAACATTTTCCAGATAAACCTAATTATTATGTTGAATATATCTTAACAAACTCAAATACTGCAATATCTTTATATTCAAATTTAGGAGGAACTATAACTGAAGAAGAGTTTTATAAGCCAAAATTTAGTAGACTTTTTAATGAAACTTACGTTCTATCAACAAACTGATCTTTTGATCATAAAACACATAGTTTGTGAATTGATAAACAAAAACTCCTATGCAGAATAGGAGTTTTTATAATTTTAATATTCTTCTGGATATTCTATTTCATATTCTGTCATGTATTCATCATTTGTTTCGTTACCTTCTGATTCATCAACAATTATTGTTTCTGTTTGAGTATCAATTTCTTCTACTTCTGATGTAATTTCTTGAAGAGTAAGATCATCAAAAAAGCCAGCTGTAGGAAATCCATCTGATCCTTTGAATGTTTTAACATCGGCATTTAATGCAATATCTGCATATACTTTAAGCAAAGCCTTAAAGAAAGCTTTATGTCTAACTCCTATCAAATAGGATCTAGTACTACTGTCAATAAATCGATGGGTTACATTATAAATCTGACTGGATGGATCATTAGGATCAATTGGCTTATCTTTTGTATACTCAACTAAATCAAGAATTTGGTTATCAGTAAATAGGACAGTAGCTCTCCACTGTGAAGTACCGCGTGCAAAGTTTAGAAAAGTTTTTGTTTTGGGAATGAGAAAACTAATCTCCGGTAAATCTGTACCCGATAAGGTAGTACTGATCCAGTCATCAGGGATAAAGCCTACTTGCCGGTGTTCGAAAATCATACCAAATCGCAATTCCAAAGTACTGTTATTGAAAACTACAAAAGGAATTCCGTTCCAGATTCCAAAGTGCTGAGTACTACGGCCATATCCTCTAGGAAAAAAAACAGTCGAATCTCCAAGATTAATGTTCTGAACAATACTTGGAGTAGTGATTAACGAAGCAATTCCTTGAGGAGCACTGTCAAGAAAACTTTCATTTCGGATCAGCATAGGAAAGGGTCCTGGAACGTTATTTTGAATATTAGTTGATGGTGTTGGTAATATACCTTCCTCTTGAGCTCTTCTTAATTGCTGTTCCAAGGTTTGTGCTGCAATAGAATAGGGAACCAGTAAAGTAAGCAATAATACTATTATTTTTAATTTTTTCATTACTCTTTTACCACAATATTTATTAATTTATCGGGAACTACAATAATTTTTATAATATTCTTTCCTAGTAGTCGATTTTTTACTCCTTCGTTTGATAAACTTAATTCTTCTAATTCTTCTTTGGATAAACCTTTAGAAACAAAAAATTTTTCTCGATTTTTCCCATTAATTTGTACTACAAATTCAATCATTTGATCTTCAGTCAGTTTGTCATCATAAGTTGGAAATCTCTCATTGGTAACAAGCGGAGAATGACCAAGCATTTCCCATAATTCCTCACTGATATGCGGAGCAAATGGAGCAAGTAATTTTACTAAAATTTCGAGAGTTTCTTTTGGCAAAGCATTTCTGTTTGTTAAATCGTTTACTAATACCATCAAAGCACTAATTGCCGTATTAAATTGACTAATTGTTTCAATGTCATGGGTAACTTTTTTGATAGTTTTGTGTGTCAAACGTAATAAATCATCGGGAATAGGAGAATTTTCATCAATAGGATGCTGAGTATATAAACGCCACACACGATCTAGAAATTTTTTTATCCCCTTAATACCGTTAGTAGACCAGGGTTTACCCATTTCCAATGGCCCCATAAACATCTCATATAGCCTAAAACTATCCGCACCATATTCTTTAATAATATCATCCGGATTCACAACATTACCTCGGGATTTACTCATTTTCTCATTATTTTCTCCGAGAATCATCCCTTGATTAACTAATTTTTTGAATGGTTCTTTCGTTGATACTAATCCAAGATCATAAAGAACTTTATGCCAGAAACGCGCGTACAACAAGTGCAATACGGCATGTTCTTGCCCCCCAACATATAAATCAACAGGCATCCAATATTTTTCTTTTTCTGGGTCGACAAGTGCATTACTATTATTAGGATCAATGTATCTCAAATAATACCAGCACGAACCAGCCCATTGAGGCATTGTATTGGTTTCTCTACGAGCGGAATTTCCACATTTTGGACAACAACAATGTATCCATTCATATGCCTCAGCAAGCGGAGATTCTCCTTCTAGGCCTGGTAAATACACAGAAATTTCAGGAAGTGTCAAAGGGAGTTCGTTTTCCGGAACAGGAACAACTCCACATTCTTGGCAATGAACAATAGGAATAGGTTCACCCCAGAAACGTTGCCGTGAAAAAATCCAATCTCTTAATTTATATTGTACAGCTTTCTTGCCTTTGTTTATTTGAACAAGTTTATTAAGCACAGCTTTTTTCATTTGTTCTGTTTTTAATCCTGATAATTCTTCCGAATTAATAGATACTCCTTCATCAGAGAATGCTTGTTGAGAAAGATCAGGTAATATCCCTAATTCAGGCGAAACTACCGGAATAATCGGAAGATCATATACCCCAGCAAATTCATAATCCCGCTGGTCGTGTGCAGGGACAGCCATAACGGCTCCTGTACCATAGTTTTCCAGAACATAATCCCCAATCCAAATTGGTATTTCTTTATTATTAATAGGATTAATAGCAAAAGATCCTGTAAATACCCCTGTTTTTTGTTTATTGAGTTCTGTTCTTTCCATATCGGTCTTACGCATACTTTTTTGAATATAGTCATCAACTGCCTGTTTTTGAGTAGGACTCGTAATTTCAGCAACCAGAGGATGGCCAGGTGCCAACACAACATAAGTAGCTCCATATAAAGTATCTGGCCTTGTCGTATAAACAAAAATAGGTTTTTGAGTCTTCTTTTCAAGAAATATAATTTCAGCTCCTTCCGAGCGGCCAATCCAATTACGTTGAAGCTGCTTAATAGATTCTGGCCAATCACATAAATTTAAATCTTCTAAAAGTCTATCAGCATATGCTGTTATTTTAAGCACCCATTGACGTAGGTTTTTTTTTACTACAGGACAACCAGTTCGCTCATCCCTACCATCTACAACTTCTTCATTAGCTAATACTGTACGTGTTTCTTCACACCAATTTACAGGTATCATTGCTTCATAAGCAAGGCCTTTTTCAAAGAGCTTCAAAAAAATAAATTGTGTCCATTTGTAATATGAAGGATCATGTGTGCAAATTTTTCTATTCCAATCATAAGCAAACCCTAGACTTTTAATCTGCCGCTCAAAATTCGTAATATTTTCTTCTGTAGAAATCTTAGGATGAGTTCCTGTTTTAATAGCATATTGTTCTGCTGGCAACCCAAATGAATCATATCCCATCGGATGCAGAACATTATAACCTTTCATACGCAAGTAGCGTCCATATATATCAGTTGCAGTATACCCTTCGGGGTGGCCGACATGCAATCCGTTACCTGAAGGGTATGGAAACATATCCAAAATATAAGCCCTCTTATCAGGTGGAAAATTATGATCTTCAGTCACCTTAAATGATTGGTGTTGTTCCCAATATTTTTGCCATTTTGCTTCTATTTCTTGAAAATTATATTCTTTTGCCATCTATTTTCCTTGCTAAAGCAGTAAAAATTATTTCTTCATTTTTCTTTCGGAATTTATTAAATAAACTATAGCATTATAAGGTGTTTTCATTAAAATTGATTAATTTTTAGGCAACCTATTATTTAATTGATTAATTTTTGATCAAAACATTGACAGAACAAGGAAAATATGCCAATATATCTTAAAGGAGGAAAGTATGATAGCAAATATCATTGATACGCTTAATAATTATTTATATTCTTATATTTTGGTTATTGTTTTATTAGGGGTTGGAATTATTTTTACTCTTAAAACAAAATTTATACAATTCCACTGGAAAGAAATGTCTGCAGCATTTTCCAATAGCTTAACTGGAAATTCTAAATCTAAAAAAATATCATCTTTTGAAGCATTTGCTGTAACTACAGCTTCTCGTGTTGGCACTGGGAATTTGGCAGGAGTCGCCTTAGCAATCATAGTAGGAGGTCCCGGAGCTATCTTTTGGATGTGGATTACAGCTCTGCTTGGAGGATCTTTAGCATTCATCGAATCCACTCTTGCTCAAATATTTAAAGTTCATGATAAAGACAATACACATTTCAGAGGAGGACCTGCATATTATATGCAGCAAGGCCTTCATTCAAAAACTATGGGACTCATATTTTCTATATTATTGTTGATGGTTTTCGGTATAGCATTTAATTCCGTACAAGCTAATACTATTGCTTTAGCATTTGAAAACAGTTTCCATATCCCAACAATAGTGAGTGCTTTTATTTTGTCGATATTATCAGCTGCTTTTATTTTTGGAGGCCTGCCACGTATTGCTAAAGCTTCCGCATTAATTGTTCCCGTTATGGCTATTCTCTATCTAATTTTGTGCTTAATTGTCATATTTATAAACCTTGATAAAATAGGAAACGTATTTTTGGTGATATTTCAAAACGCCTTTGGATTGAAAGAATTTGGTACGGGAACATTAATTGGAACAATTGTAACGGGTGTAAAGAGAGGACTTTTTTCAAACGAGGCAGGAATGGGATCAGCACCGAATGCAGCCGCGGCTGCCGATACCTCACACCCTGTAAAACAAGGTTTAATACAAGCATGTGGTGTATTTTTTGATACCATTATTATTTGTTCGGCTACAGCTTTTTTGATTCTTTTTTCTGGGGTGGATATTTCCAATGCATCGTCAGGTATTGCCCTTACACAAAATGCTTTAACTATTTATTTTGGTAATATGGGAAATATATTTTTATCAGTTTGTATTTTTCTTTTAGCATTCTCTTCCATTTTAGGCAACTATTTTTATGCTCAAAATACAATGCTCCTTATCAGTCATAACAAAATAGTCCTTTTCTCTTTCAAAATTTTAGTGATTGTACCAGTATTTGCTGGTTCTGTTGCACAATTTAATTTGGTATGGAATATTGCCGATCTGTTTATGGGTCTGATGGCTCTTCTGAATATATATGCTATTGTTAAATTATTTCCTTTTGTTCAGGAAACTCTACTTGATTATCAAGCACAAAGCCGACAAGGAAAAGATCCTGCTTTTAACAAAGTGCATGTTAAAGGCCTCGAAGACGTAGAGTGTTGGGATTAATTTTTTTCGAAATATCCGCGATCCATCCAAAAACGTATTAATTCAATGTTCAGAGAAAGGGTTTGTTCCTTGTATGCAAGCCCAGTTATTGTATCTTTATAATAGGATTGAGAAGATATAGGCACTAAAATACCACTTCGATTGACAATCGAAATATACACAAAAACATGGTATGAATCGTCATAAGTAGAGTAGGGTAACTCTGCTTGCGCACTCCATTTATTATTTGCATAAACAACAGCATTAAAACACACTGGGCGTTGATTATTAATAAGCGTCATTGCTTCAGTTGTGGAACGCGGCATTTGTTGAAAATCATCAAAAATATACCATGAAGCAAAAAAGCGTGTGTTTTTTAGAGTCTGACCTGTTATACTTGCAAAGGTAGAATAAGTACTTTCATGAGGCTGAAAAATTAAAGAAAAAATATTTTTTTCAGGAAGTTGAGTTTTTGCTGTATTTTTTAAATTTTGTTGAAGATAAGGAACTTTCTTTTTTAATGATATATTAATACTGTCGTTATTGAACTGCTGATCCGCAACATGCATATAACTATGAATTAAATTAGGAAATAATAAAATAATTAATACTTTTAACATCTCTGCCTCTCATTTTACTATCGGTATAAATCAAAAAAAATATCGAAAATAAACTTAAAATTTTACACTTTTAAAAAAACATTGTATAATCCTGTTATACTTTTTTCAAGGGGAAATCATGTATTGTGAATTCTATATTCGGAATGAGAATTCATATTGTTTAAAGATATTATCAACTGTTTGTAGAATATAACCTGTATAGGGCAATATATGATCATCAATGAAAAAAATTCCATATTTTGTCTTTGATTATACGGTTTTATTTGCCAATATTTATCTAATTTTATCAAGGAGTAAAAAATGTGGTTATTAGTAGTAAATATTTTATTACTACCTGCGATTTTATTTTCTCAGGAAGTATCTTTATCAGAACAAAATGCACAATTTTTTGGTTTTTTCACTCTATTACCTCCCATTCTAGCTATTATCTGTGCTTTTTTGACGAGACAAGTTTTATTTTCTCTTTTTGTAGGGATTTGGAATGGAACTTTTTTATTAAGTATACAAAACGGTTTTCAAATATGGGATATATTCCAAAGTTTTAGTGCAATTCCTCATTTGATTATTGATTCAATGGCTGATTCTGCAAATGCTGGAATTATCCTTCAAGTACTGACAATTGGGGGCTTAATAGCTGTCATTGCACGTAACGGAGGAGCTGTAGCAGTTGCAGAAATTGTTGCCTCAAAAGGAAAAACTCCCCGATCTGCTCAACTATTATCATGGTTTTTAGGGCTTTTTATCTTTTTTGATGATTATGCAAGCTGCTTGATTACTGGACCCGTCATGAAAACTGTAACCGATAAACTAAAAGTTTCCCGAGAAAAACTAGCATTCATTGTAGATGCTACGGCAGCTCCTATTTCCGGGATAGTGCTTATTTCGACTTGGATAGGATATGAACTAGGTGTCATGAAAGATGCTTATGCTATTGCAGGTTATTCAGATATTAATGTTTACAATATATTTATTGAAACTATTCCTTATCGATTTTATAATATTTTTATTCTTGGATTTATTGTGCTTATTGCTCTATTTAATAGGGATTTTGGTCCTATGTTTAAAGCTGAACGAAATGCACGCCATGGTATTATTGATTCTTCGGGATATCAATCTGATCAGGATACTTCTCTAGATCCTTTACCAGGTATCAAAATGAATCCATGGAATGCTCTTATTCCTATTTTAGTATTGATTTTTTCAGCTATTATAGGTTTTTGGGTAAACGGATATAATACACTATTAGCAGATGATCCTCAAGCTCTTTCTAATTTGTCTGGATATCTTCTTCTCATAGAGGTATTAGGCAACGCAGATGCAGGATTTGTCATTTTTCAAGCAGCATTATTTGCTAGTTTTGTTGCATTTTTTATGTCTAATATCACAAAAACTATTTCCCTTTATGATTCAATCAAAATTTGGGTAAACGGTGCCAAAGCTTTATTTGCCAGTGCTGTAATTATTCTGTTATTAGCATGGTCTATGGCATCCGTCATCAAAGAATTAGGTACACATTATTACTTAACTGCTGCACTAAAAGAAATTCTCAATCCTAGATTGCTTCCCACTATTATATTTATTTTAGGATTTTTTATTTCTTTTTCCACGGGTACAGCATTTGGAACCATGGGCATTCTCATACCATTAACAATTCCTTTGGCAGTTTCACTTGCACCAGATATGCCTGCTATTACTGTTTCATCTGCAAGCGCTGCTCTTACTGGAGCTATTGTTGGAGATCATTGTTCCCCGATATCAGATACAACTATTTTATCAGCTGTAGGAGCCGATTGTGCATTGTTAGACCATGTACGTACTCAAATGCCTTATGCCTTGCTTGTCATGATTATTTCTATAGTTTTTGGATATCTGGGTACATCATTTGGATTATCAATATTTTTAGCTTATGTATTAGGATTTTCCAGTCTCATTCTAGTATTATTTACAGTTGGCAAACAACCTAATTTATGACTGTAAGGAGGATTAGTATGCAGTTGCTCAATATTATATTAGTATTATTGATTCCTAGTGTGATATTTGGATTATCTCCTCAAGAGATTGCCCAAAAATTGGGAATATGGACTCTTCTGCCACCATTTTTGGCTGTTATGTTGGCTTTTTTGACAAAACATGTTATTTTATCATTACTTATCGGGATTTGGACAGGATCTTTATTATTAGTAGTATCTGTTCACGGGGGTTCTTTTTATTCTTTTATTCAAAGTTTTACTATGATCTCAAAAACAATTGTTAACTCTATTAATAGTAGTTTTAGTGCTGGAATCATTATGCAGGTGATTACCATTGGTGGATTAATAGCATTAATTGGCCGTAATGGAGGAGCACGTGCTGTAGCATCAATGATTGCTTCTAAAGCAAAAACACCAAGATCTGCTCAATTAATGACCTGGATATTAGGAATATTTATTTTCTTTGACGACTATGCCAATGCATTGATTGCTGGTTCTGTAATGAGACCTGTTACTGACAAACTTAAGGTTTCCCGAGAAAAATTAGCTTTTATTGTTGATTCAACAGCTGCTCCTATTGCTGCAGTTGCCCTTATTTCTACATGGATCGGCTTTGAATTAAGTACCATGAGAGATGCCTATGAAATTATAGGTCAGCCTGATGTTAATGTTTATGCCATATTTTTAAAAACGATACCATATCGATTTTATAATATTTTTATGCTAGGATTTGTTGCTATTATTGCTCTAATGAATAGAGATTTTGGCCCTATGCTTAAGGCAGAACAAAATGCTCGTAATGGTATTATCAATAATACTCATACTATGCAAGAGGGTGGGGATGCATTAGATCCCCTTCCTCATATAAAATTAAATATTTGGAATGCTCTTATTCCTTTAGCTACTTTGATTATTGTATCGATATTAGGATTTTGGAATGAAGGGTACCAATCTTTAATGCAAAAAAATCCTGAAATTTTTAACAAATTGCAAGGATATGATTTGAGTATCGAAATTTTAGGAGCTTCTAGTGCCAGTTTTGTCATTTTTCAAGCTGCATTAGCAGCTACTATTGTTGCTTTTATTATGTCTGCTATAACTAAAACAATCAACTTCTTTGACGCTTTTCAAATTTGGCTCAACGGAGCAAAAAATTTATTTGGTACAGCAGTTCTCACATTAATTTTAGCTTGGTCCATTTCATCTATTATTAAAGCATTAGGAACCAATTTTTTCCTTGTAGAATTTTTAAAAGACGTTGTTAATCCGGCATTGTTACCGATGTTTACTTTTATTATTGGCATGCTGGTTTCTTTTTCTACAGGGACTTCTTATGGTACTATGGGAATTTTGATGCCTCTAGCAATACCCTTAGCTTCTTCGTTGTCAAATGGAGCAGATATTATAGTTATTGCTACAGCTGGAGCAGTACTTACAGGAGCTGTATTTGGAGATCATTGTTCTCCAATATCAGACAGTACAATTTTATCTTCTGCAGGTGCTGGATGTTCTCTAGTTGATCACACCAAAACTCAATTACCTTATGCATTATTAGTTGGATTTATATCTATTATATTAGGTTATCTTATGATTGCGTTCGGATTTCCAATATTAGTATCGTATATTTTAGGATTTTCATTTCTTATTTCTATACTTTATGTTTATGGGAAAAATCCGAGTCAACAATAAAACTGTAACTTGTATAAGATTTGACTATAATTTTTTAACTAAATATATTCGTTCGTTTACATCACTGGTATTTAGTACGATAATTCCAACGCTGTTTTCCAAGATAAGCGAATTAAAATTAATGACTGCTGCCACCGCGATGTCCAAACGGTAGGGTTTAGTCTGTTTTTGAGGGCTTTTCTCCTGAATCATTTGCAGTTGGTCATACAAAAAGTTATAAATAAAACGATGGATTTATTCCAAAAGGTCTAAAAAACCAATCTGCAAAAGACGTTCTATAAATATTTGAATTCTCTTAACATTGAAAATGAGAACCCTTTGTTGACATAACATTTATTATCGGGAATAGATTATATGTCAATTAATGTTATATTTGACAAGTCCTGAAGAAAAATTCATGCTTAAAATTCCGTACCCTAATCTCGACTATACTAACATTGCTAATTCACCTTTAAATATTTATCCGTTGAAAGCACAAACTTTTTATTATGAGATGGTACACACATTCACCAAACATGAACAACAAAACGCATTAAAAACCCCATTAAAAGACATTGAAATCGCATTTCAGAAACCTGCTCTGTCTTGATCTGTGTTTGTTTATTAAAAATGATAAACGAAGGAGTGGAGCTATAGCTATTGTTTCTGATGTCATTACTCCAGCGTTAGCTGTAAAATGGTTTAACAGATTTTGTACTTGGGTCTATTAGAAACAAGTATCTGCAACAACTCTTTTCGATAAAGAATTAGCCAAAGCCAATATACGTGTTCTTTTCGATTGGCAGGTGCCCACTAACGATAATAAATCTGCCATACTGCCCGGGCAGCAAGATGGGCCTGGTGTTTCGTTCATTCCAAACCAAATTGCTACCGTCTACGCCTTGATCGGGGATTTATTTGAAAAAAATAGTAACCAATAACCATATCTGCATCTTGCAGGTCATACTGTATCCTCATCAAGATAAAGCTTTTGTTCGAGAAATAATATTGATTTTAAGCCAAACATACGAAAGCAGATCCAAATTGCACAGCATATGTGTAGGGATTATACTTTTATAGTAATTACTTAATCGATTCCATTAGTTGCTCAGTATGCTCCGTTACACTCATACAATCCATCAACTCAACATAAGGCCATTTCTGATTCTGTAATGTTAGTATAATATCGTTCAGTAACTCTTAACAATATAAAGATTACAGATGCATAGTCAATTTAATCATAAAAAAAGAAGTCAATTCCTTGAGCATCAAATAATTTTTTTTCTTCCCGGAAATATTTTTCTGTCAATACTTTATATCCTCCTGAAGCCTTAAATTCTTTCAAGAAAGAATTAATTTCTGCAAGAAGCTTTACATTACCTTTGCGTACGGCGATTCCCCAGTCATTATTTTCTGAACCTGCCATATCAATTAGTAAAGTTTGTAGACAGAAAGCCAGTCATAAAGAAACGCATTAGCCTTTCCTTGAATAACCTCTGTTATTGCAGGAGTTTCTGTTGCAAAAGAATTCTTTTTTGACTCCGGAAATTGATCTAGTGCAAAAAAATAAGAAGTTGTTCCCTGACGTAATGCAAGTGTTCGTTCCGGATGATTCAAATCACTTGATTTTTTTACAGGAGAATCACGGTATACTAACGCCGCAATCACAGTATGTGCATAAGGATCTGAAAAATCTACTTTTTCTTTCCGTGCTTCTATAATAGCCATTGATGAAGTAATCAGATCAATTTTTTTTGTTTGCAAAGAAGTTATTAATCCATTCCACGCAATATGCTTGATTTCGACCTCCTTACCTAAATATTCACCTAAACTGTGTGCCAAATCAACACTGATGCCTTTAGGGTTGCCGTTTGTGTCTCGCATTTCAAAAGGAGGAAAAGACAATTCCATTCCTACAATTAATTTATCTTCTTTTTTTGTTTTGTGCATGAAATCACTAAAAGATAAAGTATCATTAATATTTTCATATCGTTCCCCTTCTGTAGATATATCTTACAACTGAATAATTATAGCATATTAACCAAGACCATTAAAGTAAAAAACAATAACGAATTATGGAAATTAAAATTATAAAATATTATCACTTTGCACATTGATATTAAAATATCATAGCTTTGTTATGATCTGCTGTCATGAGAAGTTTGATTTGAGACTTTAAAGAAAATTCCTTTTCCTAAGCGGCAGGCTTACGCACCTGCTCTAGGAAAGAAAGTCCCTCCCCTGAGCATTGGTTAGGGATTGTTTATAAAGAGATATTTCTTTACTCCCTGTTTTTGTATTTTTCATATAACATACTTGAGGACAGCCCAGATGGCGGCTTTATCCTTGTGCTCGGGATTGTCGGCTAAAAATTTATCTATTCCCTCTTCGATATTTTTGTCTTCATAAGAAATATATTTCGAAAGGAGATGCTTCTACATCGAAATAAAAACTGAGGCATTGGCATGACACAAG